>PMJA01000003.1 GCA_003158415.1 Methylobacter sp. | reverse complement strand
AATCAGGATAATATCCGCGCCGCCATCGATTAAGCCGCGCGTGGCCTCGGTGTAGGCATCGACCAGTTCGTCAAAGCTTATATTACGAAAACCAGGATCATTAACATCGGGTGACATTGAGGCAGTGCGTGCGGTGGGCCCTAAAACACCGGCTACAAAACGCGGTTTTTGGGGTGTTTTTTCGGTGTATTCAGCGGCGGCTTGTTTGGCTATGCGCGCCGCTTCCACATTAAGTTCGTAAGCCAGCGCCTCCATGCGGTAATCCGCCATGGAAATACTGGTTGAATTGAAGGTATTGGTTTCGACTATATCAGAACCCGCTTCAAAATAAGCGCTATGTATCGCTTTGATAATATCAGGTTGGGTTAATGACAATAAATCATTATTCCCTTTAAGATCAACATCCCACTGGGCAAAGCGCTCGCCACGATAATCCTTTTCTTCCAGCTTGTAACTTTGGATCATCGTACCCATAGCGCCGTCAAGGAATAAGATTCTTTGGGACAGTTGCTGCTTTAATAGTTCTGTTTTGCTCATTGATTGTGCCAAGGGAGGTTTAGTTGCCTGAATTAATCATTGCTTAAAAAGCGGGGTGGCCTTATTATTTTAATTGTTATAGCTTAGGAGGCGAGCATGTCAAAACCAACAATTACTCAAGTATTTAAGAGTGTTCTATCCGCTTTTATCGGCGTACAAAGCGAGGCCAATAGAAAAAGAGATTTTGAACACGGATCGCTGTCAAATTATGTGATTGCCGGGTTAATATTTACAGTGCTGTTTGTGGTTGCCATCATTGCTCTTGTATCTGCTATCGTATAGCCGGTCATCTTGCTTTAGCACTTATAAAAAAGCTCAAGCAAGACCTGAGCTTTTTTATATCAGATTGTGTTTTATTATTCAGGTGATTTAAAGCTTTGTTTTATATTTTGAAACATTTCTTTGAGACCGCCGAATAAATTTGCCACTGAAAAACTTTCTTTAGTAATAAATTTTAAACGCAAAAAAGCGATGACAACGAAGCTGACGATAGAGGGTGAAAACTCTTCATAAAGCGACTTTAGTATGCCGGAAAAACCAGTGAAATCGCCTTCATTTTTTCTGTCGGCGCCGTTAATGGCTTCATAGGCAACACCGCCCTCGCTGGCTCTAAAGGATTCCAGTATATTGATATTGATATCCTGAAATAAGAAGACCAGAGCGAAAAACAAAACCGCACCGCCCGCAACCCACATTATCACATTATCCACTTTCGCCTTCATAGCCGACTGATAAATCCAGATTGCTACAAAAATCATTATTATACCGCTAATCATAATTTATACCCCTCGTGTTATATTTAATTATATTTTTGTTAGAAAATAGTAAAGGAACGGACACTTTAAAATCATTTTAGAGCCNNGCACCGTCTGCTTTTTAATTTCACCATTTTCGACAGCATATTTAATGGCTATTTTCATCTCTTTGGTTCGACCTACAGAATCGGTTGCCGTTTGTTGAAGAACGCCATCAGACTTAAAATCCCATTCAATAGTAACGGGTTTTTGCTCGCCATCCAATTTAGCCGCTTCAGCATAAAGCTTCCATTTGCCCAGAATTTCGGAATTATCTTTTAATGCAACCTCGGCATTCGCCGAAAACGCAAAAAAAAGCGCTGCCAACGGTAATATTTTAACGTATTTTTTCATTATTATTATTGCCCCTAATTTTCAGCTTCAAAAAACAGAATTCAAACTATACCACATCGGTAATCGAGCTTTAACAACAATAGTCACAAACACACATTTTCCTTACGATTTTTATCGGCCATCGACAATAAGCCTTGACTTTAACCTCACCTAAAGTATCATGCAGCTTCCGCTTGCTATGAAATTAGCAATTTCTCATATAAAAATTATTTAGGTAGGAGATGCATACATGGGATTTATTTTAGATCTGACTGAAACATTAAAAACACCCGCTGGCATGGTTGGCGCTGTTGTGGTTATTGCCGCTGTTTATGCCCTGTTGAAATGGGTATTTGCACCGCATCCAGACGACGAAAAATAAGCGTAACCAACTGGTTTCGGTTATACATTAGGCCGCTCTCCATCCGCGAGGAATGGAGAGCGGCCTAATTTTTACAAAAAAATTTCACAGCATTAACCTCAAAATCGTATTATAATTTGCACATTTTTTGTAATGAAATGTATAAATTCATAATCGCCAAAGTTTTAGAGTTACAATCTAAAAAAGTCCCCGCAACCGGCATCGGCTTATTCCGGCTTTTTTATGGCTTGGTCACGTTACAGGAAATTTTTTTCCTACTCTATTTCAATCATTTAATTTTCGACCCTATCCCTTATATAGACGTTGAATTTCCCATGATTCCCTTTTTCTTGTGTCTGTGGGGAGTTATTGCCGGTTTTATAGTGATCGGCTATCGCTATCAATTTGCCATTATCTGTAACTATATATTCTGGATAGTCTTCGTTAATTTCACAACCATGCAGCGTGATTTTGACGGCGGTTTTGATACCTTCATGATTGGAGCCGGATTTTTCCTGCTTTTTATGCCCGGAGACCGCGCCTTTTCGATAGACAAGCTCCGGTACAGACTCAGCGCTCCATTCAGGCATTACAATACCTATCCCAAAGCCACCGTCACCCCCCTGGCTTATTATTTACCTGTCCTGATTTGCTTAGGGTTTCTCTACTTCGACTCGGCTGTCCACAAGCTATTTGCCGAACACTGGCGTAACGGTCTGGGCTCCTGGCTGCCTTCAACACAACCCTATTATGTTTCGGCCCTTGATATGTCGTTGTTGCTGAATAACGAGCTGCTGGAAAAAATCATAGGCTATACCGTACTGATCTTTCAATTCACCTTTTTATTCTTTTTTTCAAATCGAAGGTTCCGCAGCATTTATTTAATCATCGGCCTAGGATTCCATCTGGGCATCACCCTGTCTTTAAACATCTATCCTTTCGGCATGGGCATGGTGATATTTTATACGCTACTGGTTCCCTTTAGCTGGTGGCGGGCAATCGGTAAATTGCTGAGCGCCAAACAACCGTCCCTGACAGTATTTTTTGACCAACAATGCCCTTTATGCAACCGTACCGTACTCATTCTGAATCATTTCGATCTGTTTCATTGCATAGACTTTAAAAGCGCCCAAGAACATGCCGCACACTATCCGGCAATGGCGGCACTAAGCCCCGAAACCCTGTTGCTGGACTTATATGCCCTTGACAACGAAAATCACATTTATTCGGGCGTTAATACCTATATTCAAATCCTGTGCAAGATGCGTTATTTATATCCCGTAGGTGTCATTTTAAGTTTGCCGGGCATCCATACCCTGGCGGTAAAAAAATACCGGACTATTGCAGACTCACGCGGCCGCGTTCCCTGCACTACCGAATGCCTGANNACTGACAACGCCTACACTGCAAGACACTAATTTATATCATCGGATTTTTGAATGTTTTGCCGCCCAAAAGCCCAAAGCCTTTTCCAGAAAGCTGGCAAAAATCCTCATAGCCATAGTCGTTTTGCAATTAAACAGCACGATCCATTACGGACTTATTTACCGATTGGATTTTGCCGCCAAAAACAGTCCCATCGCCGCGCCCATTGCCGAAGCCAGCAACGCCCTAATCATGGTATCCCTGACCTTTTTAGGCATTACCCCACATGCGCTTTACGTGCATGACCATTTTGTCGGCTATGACCATATTTTAGCCATTACCTACACCGATCAAAACGGCACTGAACGCTGGCTACCGTTTGTCAACGAACAAGGTCGGCTACTTGCACCAAACTGGGGGCGTGTACATTCCATGTGGGCTAATATTGCTGTTACACCCACGATTAATAATACCCGCTTACAAAAATTCATCATGAAAGTGACGGCTTTCTGGGGCAACAAAACCGGCCTGAATCTTAATAACACCGTGTTTCATATACAAATGAAAAAAATCGATGCACCCTCTTACTGGGTTCATGATCAATTGCATAAAAACTTTGCAGCGCCCTGGACAACTATCGGCACAGTTAAATGGAAGGCCAATGTAATTTCCTTCGATTTGCCTGAGAATATCAATTCCTTATAACGACTCTAGGAGACTAAAGCACTTTTAGTATTGCATCATCAGGGTAGTCATGATATAAATTGTCCGTGCTTTTTAATAATTGGCGCACAATAAATAAAATAATAAACCCCTTTGGAGGATATTATTATGAAAAAAATCTTGGCACTTTTAGCTATGGCATTGATGATTGTTGGCTTATCTGGCTGCATCGACAACCCAGATGATTCAAAACAAAAAGTTTCTAGCTCTATTTCACTGTAAGCTAAAAACCTTGTAAAACCAAAAAACCCAGCCGTAAAGCTGGGTTTTTTGTTTATATCAGGGGCATTTTAAAGCAGGCTCAACAGCGTTAAAGCAAACGCCCCCACATATCGTAGTCATCCGCCTCTTCCAGCTCCACATCGACAAAATCGCCGACTTTAAGATGCGTCGCACCGTCGATAAACACCTGCCCGTCAATTTCCGGCGCGTCGGCTTTACTTCTGGCAACCGCACCTTCTTCGACCACTTCATCAATCAAGACCGTTTCAACTCTGCCTATCCGTTGCTGTAATCGCATCGCACTGATCTCCGCCTGATGCGCCATAAAACGCGCCAAGCGTTCCTGCTTAACTTCTTCAGGCACCAAATCCGGCAAGTCATTGGCCACCGCGCCTTTTACCGGTGAATAAGCAAAACAGCCGACTCTATCAAGTTGCGCTTCGGTCATAAAGTCCAGCAATTGCTCGAATTCCTGCTCGGTTTCTCCCGGAAAGCCGACGATAAACGTGCTGCGCAAGGTAATATCGGGACAAATTTCCCGCCAAGCCTTAATACGCTCCAGATTGTTCTGGCTGGCCGCCGGGCGTTTCATTAACTTGAGTATGCGGCTATTGGCATGTTGAAAAGGAATATCCAAATAAGGCAGAATTTTTCCCGCCGCCATTAATGGAATCACATCGTCCACATGCGGATAGGGATAAACATAGTGCATACGCACCCAAATACCCAAATCGCCCAATGCTTCGGCTAGATCATAAAAACGCGTTTTTATAGCCCGCCCTTGCCAGTCCCGGCTTTGATACTTTAAATCCAGGCCATAAGCGCTGGTATCTTGCGAAACCACCAACAATTCCTTTACGCCCGCATTAGCCAAGCGTTCAGCCTCCAATAGCACATCATCAATCGGCCTACTGACCAGATCGCCGCGCATGGACGGGATAATGCAGAAAGTGCAGCGATGATTACAGCCTTCGGAAATCTTCAAATAGGCGTAATGATTGGGCGTTAATTTTATGCCTTGCGGCGGCAAAAGATTGGTAAAAGGATCATGCCTAGGCGGCAAATGTTCATGCACAGAAGCGACCACCTCTTCCAAGGCATGCGCCCCTGTCACTTTTAAAACCTGGGGATGACGCGCCCTAATTTCATCTTCCCGCGCGCCCAAACAGCCGGTAACGATCACTTTACCGTTTTCGGCCAAGGCTTCACCGATGCTGTCTAATGATTCCGCCACAGCGGCATCAATAAAGCCGCAGGTATTGACTATCACCAGATCAGCGTCCTGGTAAGTCGGTGAAATATCATAACCCTCGGAACGCAGCCGGGTTAAAATTCTTTCGCTATCCACTAGCGCTTTGGGGCAGCCCAAACTAATAAAGCCGACGGTGGGGATTTTTGTCATAAATATATAAGGTATAGAGATAAGGATGGTTCTTTAACCAACAGCGCCTAAGCCGTCACTTCATAGCTTAGATATTTATAGCGCACTGCTTGGGTATCATTGATCATTTTATCACAGCCGGTCTCCTGAACCACAGCGCACGGCTAAGTAACTTAACCCTTACTCTTTTAAGCGCATATAGCGAGGATGTCAGATTGGAATGAGGAGCATACTATCGCCATGGATTCAAAGAACATGCTGCCGGATAATGGCGCTTAATCCTAAAATCCGCAGTTAGTCCACGAAAGACACGAACTAATCAATCTATTGTGTTGCGGGCTACCAATTTAAGGCGGGACAAATGCTAGACTTAACCGTTCGCCCTAAGCTTGTCGAAAGGTGGGCGGTTAAGCCGTTCATGGTTCGACAAAGCTCACCACGAACGGCTTAACCTCAAACTGTCCCGCCTTAAGTAGGTAGCCGTGTTGCGAAATCACTCACCCTTTGGGTGACAATTTACATAAGACATCTCTTTGAATATTTTCAAAGCTTTTTTGTGTTCCCTTCGGCTACGCTCAGGACAGGTTTCGTGGCTGAAATGATTTTCTTAGGATCAAGAAATACTCTATTTTATCGGCATGCTACGCCAGCACAACAGGCTTTTCCTCTGCAGTAATCATCGTCACCAATAAAAACCAACAACTCTCTTTAAAAGTTGGCATAACCGCGTATACTTCAAGCCGCAATATCAGCGCCGCGTTCTTCATCTGTGCTGGTTCCCAAGCTCCAGAGACTATGAAGTTTTTGAGGCCTCATAAAACCTAGTGCATGATTTTAAACTTTAGGCATTTGGGTGCGTTCTGTCCAATGTTAAAATATAACTTCATTCAATTAAGCATATTAAAATTGAGAATCTATGCCAAATAAAGAATTTTTAGAGACTTACCCTCTATATAGAAAATTTAAGTGCGATACTTTGCCGGGAAGCCTTGAAATATTAAATAGGTTTAAGGTTAAGATCAATATGTTTTGTCCAATTTGCCATTCTAATCAAACTTATGTGATGAAAAATAACTATTTGGAGAATTTTAATTACCACGATGTAGAATCGCACAATACAATAGTAAGATTAAGTTATCTATGCACACATTGCGATCAATTTAACCGCTTTTTTTTTGTGAAAATAAATAACGAAAGCGATAAATGGTTAATGAAAGTCGGTCAATTCCCTGCATGGGAAGTTGCTGGGGTACCTAACGTTGAGAAGCTTCTCGGCAAACATGCCGGATATTTCAAAAAAGGCCAAATTTGCGAATCCCAAGGATATGGGATAGTTATTACAGAAGAATTGTAGAAGAAGTAATAGACGAACTCCTAGACGAAATTTCTGACTTGCTTTCGGGAGATGACCTTTCAAATTATAAAGAAGCACTAGAAAAAACAAAGAACACTATCGTAACGGCAGAAAAAATCGAATTAGTGAAGGATTTATTACCAACAATACTAAGACCAAATGGTGTTAATCCTTTATCTTTACTTCACTCAGTATTGAGTCAGGGCTTGCATGCTGAATCTGATGATGCTTGTTTAGATCTTGCTCAACAGTGCAGGGAAGTTCTGGTATTTCTAGTAGATCAAGTAAGAGCCAGTAAAGAAACAGCAAAATCTTTTACTAGCAATATGAAAAAATTGCTCGATAAAAAATCAGAGAAAAATGCCTAATTATTATCCTTCTCGAAGTCACGCAGGTCGAGTTAGCACAGTTGTCGGGTTACTGCTAACGCCTAACCCGCCCTACAATGCTTAATATTACAAAGAAACAATGAACATGAAACAACGGCAACATTTATCTTCTGTCGATGATTTGCAGACCTTACTTAAACAGCGCAAGCTTTTACAACGATTCGCCATTTCCCGCTTAGGGGTGTTTGGTTCGTTTGCCCGCAATGAACCGGCGCGTGATATTGATTTGTTGATTGAAGATGATTTGACGCTGGAAGCGGCTTTGCAGTTTAAACAGTGTCTGGAGGAAGAGATTGATAATAGTCTGGACGTGATGCTAAAAAGCTGGGCGAATCCTATTGTGTTACATCGCGCCATGAAAGATATACGTTATGTTGAAGAATAAAAATAATGATTTGCTGTATTTGCTTTCTATTATTGAGTCGGTAGAGAAACTGATACTTTATAGCAAAGAGAGTCAAACGGCTGAAAGTTTTTTTGACGTAAATGAACAGATTAATTTTAACGCGACACTGACTTTGCTCATGCACATAGGCGAAACAGTTGGAAAACTCAGCGATGATTTGTTAGAAAAAAGTCCTGAAATTCACTGGGAAAAAATTCGCGGATTAAGACATCGAATAGCACATGATTATATTGCCTTGGACATTGTGATTATTTTTGATGTGGTTAAAAATAAATTACCTGATTTTTTAAATGCTGTTTATGCGCTAACTGTAAAACGCTTGCATGAGGGTATTTTGAGTGTCGAAGAATTAAATTTAGCCGTCGGCAGTCGTTATTATCGACATATTAATTTTAATCGGTTAACAGTCGCGTAGGTTACGTTGACTCCCAAGCTGAGCTTGGGAGTCAACGGAATCTTTATTGATCGATTGGAACACGCGGTAACAGGTCAAGAGCCACTCCGCATTGAGCCCTTAAGATAATCCGGGACATTCATGAAGTTGATTAATGTAGAGCCTAGAGATGATTATATCGTGCGCATTTTTTTAGATGACGATTCAATCATTGATTTTGATGTTAAAGCGGAACTGGAGCGTATCCCTTGTTACAAACCGCTCTATGATAAAGCGTTGTTCTAGACGGTAAAGTTTAAAAATAAACGTCTCTATTGGAGCTATCAATTTGATTTTCATTTGGATCAAATCTTGGCGGCTGCTCAGTCGCGTAAGCCGGGTTAGCGACAGCGTAACCCGACATATCGAGGCACATTTATATCAAACTGACGAGGATTTGCGGAATCATTTGCAGTTCCCGTAATGGTTGGCGAATCGGTTTAACCGCTATCAATTCCGCGACCATCTCACTAACGATATTGCGCTGATGATTAATTTTGTCCATGATGGCAAAAATCGGAAGCCCGGCATAGGAAAGATGTCGATATTTATCCAACCGGAAAGACTATTACGCCCACAACCAAGATTCAAGCGCAGAGGTGAATTATTATCGGAGCTTGTTAGCGTTGGATTCATGCTGGTTTCCATTTTTTTCTGCGGGTAACAATTTGGCTAGATTAGGCTGCTTAAGTTTCTCAATCGCATAATGGGCATTTTCAGTGAACCGTTGCCGGTATTCTGCGGGTGCTTTATTTTCTTTCAATAGCTTTAAGCAGGCATTAAACGACTCACGATAATGCCCCGCCCAATAAGCGACAATAGAAAACTCATCCAGCAGGCCATAATCGTTAACCCATTGCTCGATAAATAAGCCGTCTTTAGGCGCTGATAAACTGAGAGCATATTGCCCCAGAATATACGCTTGCTGATACTGCCCATTTAATCGGCAGTAGAGTATAGCGCCATGCAAGGCTTCCAACCGCGTCGGCAAGCTTTCGTGAGCGGCCATAAACGCCTGTATGACTTGTGCGGCATCATAACGCAAGCTGTCTTTGAGACGCGCGGCATAGAGTAAGCTTAAATAGACTTCTTCTTGCCAATAACCCTGTTGCGCACGGCGTAAATAGGTTTGCAAGGCCCGCTGTTGTTCGCCAAAATCCTTATAGCTTTGGGCTAAATAAAAAGTATAGCGGGACAACATAAACGGATCGGTTTCTACAAGCAGCGCGGCTTCTAATACCGCCGCATCGTCCTGAAATTTCTTGGTGTTTCGGCTTCTGGCGCTGTCTTGGATAGGGCGATTGAAAAATCCCACCGCAGGTGCGCGGGATGGTGGCTCCGCGCAGTCCAGATATTCATGCAGCACGCCTTTATAAGAAAAGTCCAGACGATTGCTGAAGATTTGCGGGCGCGTATAGACGACAGTGCTGTAGCGGGTTTGCACATCATAAACAGCTTTGGTCAATCCGCGCTTGAACTGCGCGGCATTAAAGCCCTGATCGTATACCAACACCTCGTCGGCATCTATCATCAAACCGTAATCGAGATCTTTACGCTCCCTCAATTTTTGCAGGGCAAAGCTGCGGTTATAGGCAAAATCGCGCCAAGGCTCATCTATCAACTCGCCGGGCAGGTTCTGTTC
>PMJA01000179.1 GCA_003158415.1 Methylobacter sp. | reverse complement strand
CCTCAAGATTGATGACGTTAGCGCCGTGCCTGATGTCGCTTTCCAACGCATCGACGATATGCAGATAAGCCAGCCCAAAGCGATTCAGTTGTCCCAGCAGATACACAAAAAGCGTTTTGGATCGGAATCGGTCATGTCATTAAACGTGCCGCTGGGCGACAGACGAATGACGACGCGTTCCGCGCCCCAGACAGATACTGCCGCCTCAGTCACTTCCAGCAGAAAACGGACTCTGTTTTCCAGGCTGCCGCCATAACGATCCGTGCGTTCATTGGTGCCGTCGCGCAAAAACTGATCCAGTAAATAACCGTTGGCGCTGTGTATTTCAATACCGTCAAAACCCGCAGCCAAGGCATTATCTGCCGCCAAGCGATAATCTTCAACGATACCCTGAATTTCATCCGTTGCTAAAGCCCGTGGCGTGACAAACGGTTTCATACCGGAAGGCGTAACAGCGTCGCCTTTCGGCGTGATCGCCGATGGCGCAACGGGTAACTGTCCATCATGAAAGTCGGGATGGGAAATACGACCGACATGCCATAATTGCAGGAAAATATGACCGTTTTTGGCATGGACGGCTTCGGTTATTTTGGTCCAGGCCGCCACTTGCAATGCGTTATAAATGCCCGGCGTCGAAGGGTATCCCACGCCTTGCGGCGATATGGGCGTCGCTTCGGAAATAATGAGTCCTGCGCTGGCGCGTTGCGCATAATACGTTCCCATCAGATCAGTGGGGATGCTGTCCGGCGCACGCATCCGGGTCAGGGGTGCCATCACGATGCGGTTAGGCAAATGATAGGGGCCTATTTTAATCGGTGATAGTAATAGTGAATTCATTGGTGTTTAGTCGGGTGGGGTGATAAAAGTAGCCTGGTGTTTTCGGCCAGAGAGTAACGGTCTTATTTGAAAATGCTGACTATACATTAGCACGAATGGCCTGCCAACTGTGCTAACTGCGAAAATTCGGTTCATCGTCCGATAAGGTTTAGTTGCAATAGCAAAGAACTGACGCTAAAGTTCGGCTACTTGATTTTTTCCTGACTGATTTTAGTTATCGACTTGAAGGTGTGTACATGAAAATTCATTTTTACTGGACGGGAATGTTGGCGGCGTTGTTTTGCGTATCGGCAGCAGCGGCCGATTTGAACCGGTCGGACGTAGAAAAACGTCTCGCCACAGCCTATAAGGCGCATCCGGCCGATTTACGCCGCAAGGATTTGACCGACCTGGATTTATCCGGTCTGGATTTTAAGCTGGGGGATTTGTGGGGGTCGGATTTACGAAGATCCAATTTAAGCAATAGCGATTTGTCGGGGCTGAATCTGGATTTGTCGGTGCTATCGAAAGTCGATTTTTCCAATGCCAATTTGTCCAATACCAGTATTTTTGGTGTGCATGTGGGCGGTGCAAACTTGACCAACGCGAATTTGAGCGGCAGCCGGTTTATTGGTGTGATGGATCGAGCCAATTTGTCCCATGCCGATCTGTCCCATGCTGTGTGGGGCGCTGACATGAAAAACCAGTCCATGGGTTTGATGCGGGCGAGTTTGAATAATGCCAATTTATCGGGTGCCAATTTGTCTTATGCCAATTTCGACCGCGCCTTGATGCGCTATGCCAATTTTTCCGGGGCTAATCTGCATAATGCCGTGTTATTCGGCGTCGACCTGTCAGGCGCCAATTTTACCGGTGCCGATTTGTCGGGAGCGGATTTGTCGGGAACTAGGCTGGAAGAAACTGATTTTGCCGGAGCGGATCTGGCTGGCACCCGGTTTGCCGGCATCAAGGATAAATCGAAGCTGAAGGGCTTGAGTTCCGCTAAACATCTTGATACCGCGATTATTGATTGATGGTAAAAAACTTGGCCGCATTAATCAGTGTTTTGTAAACTCCCCATGACAGTGGAATAAGAACCACTGTCCATGCTAACCAGACCATTGCCGGATGTGTGGGTTTGCCTGTGTCGCTACCCTGTCCTTTATCGTCGATGAAATGTACTTCATCCTCGGCTATTATTTCACGGGTATGACGCTTTTCTTCTGCGAGTTCTTCGGCTGTCATAAACCACTTATCGGCAACCGGACGAATCAGCAGATTGCACAGCAAGCCAATCATCAACAATCCCGCCAGAATCATCATGGTTTGGTTGTAAACCTGTTCGTGCGGCAAGCCCAAACTTAATTGATAATCACGCATATAGTTGACTATCACAGGCCCCAAAATCCCTGCGGTTGCCCAGGCGGTGAGTAAACGGCCATGGATGGCCCCAACCATTTCCGTACCGAACAAGTCCGCCAGATACGCAGGCACGGTCGAAAATCCACCACCGTACATACTTAAAATCACACAGAACGCCGCGACGAAGAATAAGGTATTTCCCGCATTGGCGCTACCGGGAACACTGATGTACAACAAACTGCCGAGCATGAAAAAAATGATAAAAGTCATTTTACGGCCGAACAAGTCCGATAAACTTGCCCAAAAGAAACGGCCGCCAATATTGAACAAACTTAGCAGCGCAGTAAAACCGGCGGCAACCGTGGCGATGGCGGCAAGCTGGGTTTTATCAAGTTCACTGTACGTTTTGGCAACGCCAATTAACCGGCCGCCGAAAACTTCCTGCAACATCGGCGATGACATACCAATCACGCCGATACCGGCACTTACGTTCATGCACAGCACTCCCCACAGCAGCCAAAACTGTTTAATCTTGAAGACGTTTTTTACATGAACATGGTGCGGCGTAATCATGACATTGCTGTTTTTAGCCACGGGCGGAGTCCAGCCCAAAGGTTTCCAGTCTGAGTCCGGGATGCGGTAACTCAAGGCGCCGGACATCATAAATACGAAGTAAATACCCGCCATGACGATAAGAGTTTGCATGACGCCAACATCGGTTGGCGTTGCAAAGCGCNNGCCATGCCGGTCGCCATGCCGCGACGATCGGGAAACCATTTAATCAGCGTGGACACCGGAGAAATATAACCCAGCCCCAAACCGATACCGCCAATCACGCCGGAACCCATCAGCATTATCCAGAACTGGTGTACATAAATGCCCAGTGCCGACAGCAACATACCGCCACACCAGCACAACGCACTGATCACAGCCGCTTTGCGGGGGCCGACATGTTCCAGCCAACCGCCCCAAATAGCCGCAGATGAACCCAGAAAAACAAAAAATAACGTGTACATCCAGCCCAGGGTTGAAATTTTCCAATCGCAACCGGTGATAAACAGTTCCTGAAAAAAGCCGACATCAGGGCCGCAGGCAATGCTTTCTTTGATGCCCACAGCTTTGGAAAGTGGCAGCCAAAAAACCGAAAAACCATAAGCCATGCCGATACATAAATGTATCGCCAATGCGGCCGGCGGCATCAGCCAGCGGTTGAATCCGGGGTCGGCAATGGTGCGTTCCTTATCTAAAAGGCCGGGCGAGGTTTGGGTCATGGTAGCGGCTTGTTTTGGGGTGATGAGTGCCCCAATTATACTGGGCGAAGTCAACATTACAGATTTTTTTAGTAACTGATGTTACGCACTGCCTAGAAAACCTATCCTGAGCGCAGTCGAAAGGGGGAAGCACGAAAGACACGAAAATATTTAAATCCACTCCCTTACAGGGAGTGGTGATGATAAGTTTTCTTACAAAGACCATGAAACTCTTGTAAAATCAGGCTGTCTTCTTTTTGTTAACCAACTATTTAAGGAATCTAATTAAAATGAAAGTAAATACCGCTATTTTACGCCCGGACGCCGGCATACTCGCAACCAACAAGGTATTGAAAAATACTTATATGCTGTTATCAATGACATTGATTTTCAGCGCCATGACCGCAGGTGCAGCCATGTACCTGAATTTGCCTCCTTTTGGCATGCTCGTCACCCTGGTGGGTTTCTACGGATTGTTCTTCTTAACTGCAAAATTCAGCAACAGCGCTTTAGGCCTGCTTTTTGTGTTCGCCTTAACCGGCTTTATGGGTTTGACACTGGGGCCGATTTTATCGATGTATATTAAAGCCTTCAGCAACGGTCATGAACTGATCATGATGGCGTTAGGCGGTACCGGCGTTGTATTCCTGGGACTTTCCGGCTATGCGTTAACCACACGCAAAGACTTTAGCTACATGGGTGGCTTTTTGATGGTCGGCGTATTAGTGGCGTTTCTGGCGGGTATAGGCGCCATTGTTTTTGCTATCCCCGCGCTGTCGCTGGCGGTATCGGCCATGTTTATCCTGCTGATGTCCGGCATGATCCTGTTTCAGACCAGTCAAATCGTCAACGGCGGTGAAACCAACTATATCCTGGCGACCATTTCACTGTATGTTTCTATTTACAACCTGTTCCTGAGCTTGTTACAACTGCTGGGCGCGTTCAACGGCAGAAATTAAGTTATTGCTTAGTTGTCCGGCGGATAACGCAATGTTATCCGCCGTTGCGATCTGAATGGTGTGTGTAATAAAAGTTAGTACATGAAAACAAAAAGAATTGAATGGAGTCGAGAGAAAAATGAAATTCTTAAACAGAGTCGAGATGTTTGTTTTGAAGACATAGAGAACGCTATTAATGACAATAGAGCTTTAGACATTATTCCTCACCACAATCCAGAAAAATATCCCAACCAAAGAATTTTAATCGTAAAGATAAAAGACTATATTCACTATGTGCCTTTTATTGAAGATGATGATAAGTTTTTTTTAAAAAGCATTATTCCCAGTCGAAAACGAAATAAAAAATATTGAGCCACTATTTTTTAAGGTTAATACGATGAGTCACACCCATTACAGTCCAGAAGAATTGGAAATCTTGGATTTCATAGAAAATGAAAATCCAAAAAGTATTCCTGATCTTGCCAATGAAATAGCACAATTAAGAGCTTCAGTTAAAGCTAAAATGAGCAAAAAAAAAGCAATTAATTTAAGACTGTTAGAATACGATCTACAAAGCATAAAAACAGAAGCGATAAGCGCAGGTATTCCTTACCAGACCTTAATAAGTTCTATATTGCATCAGTATGTGCAGGGGAATTTGGTCGCCAAGTAAAAACATTAATTTCTCATCTGGCAGTTCTACCAGATTGTTCTGAAAAGTCAAAAAGGTACGCGATGTGTACCCTACTTGGCTTGTGAAAAAGAAGAAAAGTCAGGGACGGGATTGCAAATCCCGTCCCGCTTGGAGACAAATGGAATTAATATGAACGACTCAGATTTTGCAAAATATTATTTTAAATTTAAAGAATTAGTAGAACTCCACAAAACAATGAAGCTGGGCAAAAATCCGCATATTCCATCCGTTTTCTCTGAACGGCTTGTGAAAAAACTCTGTGGTTATCAAGATTGGTCAAATAGAGATTTTGATGCAAAAACGGAGGATGGATTGGCGGTAGAAATTAAAGCCACAGGCACTAAATCGGGAACAACATCGATTAATCTTAAAAAAATTCAAACAGCTGGCGAAAACTTTTCACATATTGCATGGGCTGTCTTAGATTTTAAGCTCGATCAGCTCCATATTAAAATTATAACGAAAGATAAAATTTCCAACCGTTTAAGTGGCGTACTTAAGGATCGTGAGAATATAACATTATCTCACTATTCTCCAGAAGACTTTATGTCATACAACTTTAGTCTTAATTTACAGCCAAATCCAAATGAGCAGCAAAAAATTTAATAAAATCAGTGTCGTTTATTTTAGGTTTTGTGTAATTTAATAGCATAATCCAGCCTACACGCTGATTTTAAGCCATGTAGGATTTAAACTTAAATTTTTCTGGAAAAATATGAACGAACTTAGCCATAGACAACAAACGGAAATGTGGCGCGTTTGGCAACAACTTGCTTCAATTCTGTTTATAACGAACTCAGAATTTGATTGTGAACAAGTAATTGAAATGGTACTTGAAGATGACCACCTTGAAGAACTAGGCGATAAGGCCGATTGGTCAGACTTCAGGAGAGAATCAGAAAGCACACAAATTGAACTTGCTCAAACTGTTTTTACTGCCAACTCATACAGTAGAAATAACTCGTAAGATGGTTGAGTAATGCATAGTTCCCACGCNNAAGGCATTATTGCTGGTATTGCTGAGCCTTGCCCCTCCGGTGCAGGCCGAGGTGTTTAAATGCACGATCAGCAATTTTAATATTGTTTATCAGGCTACGCCCTGTACCGACGCTGCCGAACAAAAGATAGAAATTAAGCCGCGTACTGCCGAAGAAGAAGCGGCCGCTACCGCCAGTTTGAAAGCGTGGGACGCCAAGTATGCGACGGAACAAGCCGCTGAAGATAAAGCGCTGAAGGCTAAGAAAAACAAGATGCCGCGCGGTAAGGCGCAGAGAAGTATACCAAAGCACACTCTGTACTATTATCGACCCCGTAAAACCGGCTATCCACTTAAGACGGGACAGTTCGTTCGCTGAGCGGAGTCGAAGCAAACAGATGGTTAGTCTCCTGGCTTCGACTCCGCTCAGCCAGCGATCTCTTTGAATACTGTATCGTTAGCCAATAGTTTTGGCGGTTAAACTTCTTCTGACTGTCCCAGTTTAAGGCAGCATTTCCCATTTGCTGGTGTAAGTGGTTTCCGTTTTGAAGTTTTCCCAGACGAAACCGGGTCTAACGATTGGTTTGGTGGGAATAAAAAAGGTTACCAAATCAATTACCCCGCATCCGGTGCGCCCCAACATCTGTACCAAGCCGGTCATAAATCCAGCGGTTGCGGCGTAAGCGGGGCCATTGGTACGGTTGGTTATCATGATGGTTTTAGGTATCTCCGCAATGCCGGTTACCGCGTTAGTAAGGCCATTTCCCAGTTTTGTGCCCAGTTTTTCAGGGTAAGACGATGCTGTTGCGGTGTAAGGTGTAAAAGAGAAAAGCGTGACTAATATTAATAAGGTTTTTAACAGCTGTTTCATCGGTAACTCCGTGAGTAATTAAAAAAGGTGGCCTTCAAAGATACTAACATACTGCAAGCACGATGTGCAAAAAGCGCTATTCAAGCTACGTTTTTATTGTTTACAGCTGTTAAATTGCCCATATCGCAACAACATTCCCGGCAACAGTAACAAATTCAACAGTGTCGACGAAGCCAGGCCACCGATAATAATCGCCGCCATAGGGCCCATAATTTCACGCCCCGGATTGTCGCTGTCAAAAGCGATAGGAAACATCGCCAAGGCGGTGACCAGCGCCGTCATTAAAATGGATGGCAAGCGTTCCTGGGCGCCCAGGATGGCGGTTTCCTTAGTCCAGGGCTGGCCTTCCACTTCCACCAAATACCGATAATGCGACAACAGCATGATGCTGTTACGCACGGTAATACCGAATAAAGTCACAAAACCGACGATAGAGCCGACCGAAAGGGTGGCGTCGGTGAGCACCACAGCGGCAACGCCGCCGACTAAGGCGAAAGGCAGGTTAGCCAGCGCCAATACCGTGTTACGGAGGCTGCCTATGGCGATATAAATAAAAATCAAAACGCCCGCACCGGCCAATAAGGAATGCAGTATCAATTCGTTGCGAGCNNAGCACCGCGCAGGTGACGGTTTGCCGCCGTTGCGAGCCTTGGTGCAGTATGTTGTAGCGGCTGGCGGTATGCCTGATGTCCGCGACTTGCTCCAGTCGGATTAACGCGCCGTCCTGGGTTCTGATCGGCAGTTGCTCGATAGACTCCGGTTGTTGCCGCAGTTCCGGCGCTAAGGCCACGGCAATATTGACGCTTTTATTGCCTAGAAAATGTTTGCCGACGATGCGGGTTTCGTAAGCCGTCTGCAAAGTGTTGACGATTTGTGCGGGCATAACGCCCCAAAAGGCCAGCTGGTCGAGATTCAACTGAATTTGCACCAGCGGCGTACCCGGCGGCGACCGCAACTGCACGTCGGCTGCGCCCGGAATTTCGCGCATGATCCGGGCCAGCGTTTGCGCTTTGGCGTCGAGCACGTTCAAGTCATTGCCGTAAAGATTAACGACCACCGGCGCAGTGTAGCCGGAAATGGTTTCATCGATGCGTTCCGTCAAAAAGGTATTGGCTTCAAAGACGATGCCGGGGAAGCTGCTCAGAATATCCCGTAACCGGTTCAGTATGCGTTGTTGCTCGGCGCCTGACAGCGGCTCCAAACGCACTTCATATTCGCTGTAATGACTGCCGTAAGTGTCGGCCCCGCGTTCGGCGCGTCCCGCCCATTGCGATACCGATTGTATGCCGGGCAGGGTCATAAACTGTTCGGTTAGTTGGCTGCCGATTCTTAAGGATTCCTGCAACGACGTGCCGGGCAGGCTGGAGGTATGGACAATATAATGGCCTTCGCGCAGTTCCGGCAAAAATTTGCTGTCGAGACTGACAAAGGCGAAGGCGCCGGACAAACAGACGATAATGCTGGCGATGATCAGTCCGTTAAAATGCCCGAACACAACCCCCAGCAGATTTTTATACAGCGGTTTGATGCGTTTGATCAGCGGCGGGTCTTGGGTGTCGCCGATCGTGCCGCCCAGCAAGGCGAAACACAGCGCGGGCGTTAAGGTGAGAGCCACCAGTAACGAGGTTAAAATGGCCAGAATATACGAATAACCCAGCGGCGCAAACAAGCGCCCGGCCACGCCGTTTAAGGTTAACAGCGGCACGAACACCAGCGCGACGATAAAGCTGGCGTAGACCACTGAACTGCGCACTTCCAGCGAAGCCGTATAAACCACTGTCGCCACCGGCAATGGCAGCGCCAGCAGCCGGTTTTCCCGCAAACGCCGGAAAATATTTT
The DNA here is from genome assembly GCA_003158415.1 of Methylobacter sp. Classification (GTDB taxonomy): domain Bacteria; phylum Pseudomonadota; class Gammaproteobacteria; order Methylococcales; family Methylomonadaceae; genus Methylobacter_C. The sequence continues at coordinate 2,181 of PMJA01000179.1, read as the reverse complement.
CGGTATCGATAATGGCGTCGTCAACCACTTCGCCCAGAGCGATAGCCAAGCCGCCCAGCACCATGATATTAAGATGCACACCCGTTTCCAGCAACACAATGACCGCGCCGATTAACGAGATCGGAATCGCCAGCGCCGAAATAAAGGCTGTGCGGAAGTTAAACAAAAACAAATACAGAATAATCAGCACAAATAAGCCGCCGATCAGTAAATGCCCTGATAAATTAGAAAACGACTTTTCTATATAATCGGCGGGACGGAATAAGTGCGCATAAAAAGTAATCGCCTCGTTTTTGAACACCGGCTCGAATTCTTTCAAGGTTTGTTCAACCTGCCGGGATACGGTCAAGGTATTGGCGTCGTATTGCCCGATCACCATCATGACGATGCCCTGTTTACCGCCAATCTGGGCCGCACCGATGGGTGGTTCGGCGGCATAACGGATCGTGGTGACTTCACCCAGCGTGATGTTGCGGCCCTGGTCGCGCTTGACGATGATTTTTGCGAATTGTTCCGGCGTAGAAGGTTGCCCTGTCACCTGCAACGTAAAGCGCTGGTTAAGATTTTCGATAAAACCGCCGCCCTGGATTACACCGGCTTGCGAGGCGGCTTGAATAATATCCTCCAGCGCCAGATTAAAACGATGCAATTGCACCGGATCGACCTGGATTTGCAGTTGCGCTACTTCCCCGCCGAACACGTTGACATCGGCGACGCCATGCACTGACAACAAGCGTGGCACGATAGTCCAATCCACCAGTGTGCGCAGCGCCATTAAATCCTTGCTGTCCGAACTCAAGCCGACGGTTAGCACTGTTGCGGAAGACGACGACAGAGGTATCGCAACCGGCGTAATACCTAGCGGCAATTGCGCAGGCAACCCCGCCAGCCGTTCTCCGATCAGTTGGCGATTGCGGTAAACATCGCTCTTCTCGATAAACGTCGCCGTGACTATTGACAAGCCCTGTATGGATTCGGAACGCACCGATTCTAGGCCCACCAGCCCGCTGATAGCCATTTCAATCTGCCGTGTTACCAAAACTTCAACCTGCTCGGCGGACAAGCCCGGCGCTTCGCTTTGTATAATGACCCGCTTGGGTGCAAATTCAGGAAAAATATCCAGGCCCGCCGTGGTGAAGCGATAGCCGCCGTACAGCAAAATCAATACGGCGAGCGCAATAACAATGCCGTAAAAACGGATGGAAAGGCGGACGAGGAGGCTAAGCATTATTTTTTGAGCGTTTTACAAAAAAGGGATTTGAGCAGATAAGCACACATTATTTGATTTCACCACGAAGACACGAAGTTCACGAAGAAAAAGCCAAGGAAAAAATGCCTTCTTTAGTGATGTAGGTAATTATACAGGGCTATTATTTTTTACACATAACCCCCCGTTCTCAATGTCTCGTCCCACAGAGGTTTTGTCGTTGACAAGTCTTATGTAATGCTTATAATTAAACTTATGAATAAAATCAACTGGAAACCCAAGGCTTTCAAGCAACTTGAAAAAATCAAGGAGAGTGCCACGCGCAAACGGATTTATATTGAAGTACAGGCCTTAAGTAATTTCCCGGAATGCACAGGCGTTAAAAAGCTGGTTAATCATGACCACAGCTATCGCTTGCGGGTGGGTGATTTCCGGGTGTTTTTCGAGTTCAACGGCAACATTCATATTATTACCATTGAAGAGGTGAAAAAACGCGATGAGCGCACTTACTAACTATCAAACTATACTGGGCAATGACGGAAAACCGGCATTTGTAGTGATTCCTTTTGCTGATTTTATTGAGCTGTCCGGCGAGGTTACCCCAGGCATGATTCCCAATGCCGTGGTAGGCAGGCGTGTTATGGGTGAAGTCAGTATGCTGCAAGTCTGGCGCGAATACTTAATGCTGACTCAAACTGAAATGGCGGCACGCATGGGCATCACGCAAGCCGGTTACGCGCAGATCGAAGCCGCCAAGCGTCCGCGCAAGGCCACGCTGCAAAAAGCGGCTGAGGCGTTAGGTATTACGCTGGAACAGTTGGCGTATTGATGAGTTGCCCTATGAAACGTTCACAACTCATAAGATGTGCTGAATTAAAGAGAAGAGCATCAATCACGAACGATGGATTGCATGTTGTTTAGCTCATCTTACAAGCTACTCTGATTAGCCCTGTAGATACTCTGTTCAAAGTCAA
>PMJA01000026.1 GCA_003158415.1 Methylobacter sp. | reverse complement strand
ACACCGTTCTGCACGAAGAAACCGGTTACCTTGATTTGTAAGTGTTGCGGAGCAAATTATTAGGGTAAAAAGGCGGCTTGGCAAGCCGCCTTTTTAGTGGAATGGCGACAGGCGATCTGATTAAACGATTAGTGACTTATGAACATTCGACGCATAGTATCTATAATTAAAACGCTTGTTATTATCCTGGGCGGTCTGGTCGCCATTTATGTAGTGGGCAGCGCTTTTATTCTACCGGCAGTATTAACGTCGAAAATACCTGAAATTATCCACCAGGAAACCGGAAGAAAAGCGTTAATTGCAAAAATTCAGGTGCAACCGTTTCCGCTGTCCGTACGTCTACAGGGATTCCAGATTCAGGAACATGACGGCCATCCGTTCGCCGCATTCGATATTTTTTATGTCAAACTGGGGCTGCTGCAATCAATAAAGCGGTCGGCGTTGGTTATTGATGAGCTTATACTCAAAAAACCGTTTGTTCATATCGCCAAACAAAAAAAAGGAACCTTCAACTTCCATGATTTGATTAAGACCAAGGCCAAGGCGGATGATAAGCCGGTAAACCCGCAACTATTCCCTATCAATATCGACCAACTATCGCTGTCAGACGGGCAACTGACCTGGGAAGATGAAGGTGTTGATAACCCTGTAAAAGAAGAGCTTTATCCGATCAATCTGACTGTTGAAAATTTGACTACACAGGCCGATAAGCAAGCCCGGTTAAGTTTGTCGCTGGCGCTAAAGTCTGGCGGAAACCTCGACTGGAAGAGCATGGTCAGCCTAAAGCCGGGGGCTTCGGAAGGCCATATCAAACTAGATAATGTCAGGCTGGAAACCCTGTTGCCGCTGGCTCTACCGGATACCGCACGCTTTTATTTAACAGGCTATGAGCTGTTTGATGCCGATTACAAGGCCGCTTATACCGAAAAAGGCCTAAAGTTTGCCGTCAATAACGGCGGACTGGAAATCCGCGACGTCCTGTTTTCAGAAAAAAACGGGGGCCAGGCGCTGATTAAAATTCCGGTTTTTGCCTTGCGCGGCATCGATTTTAATCTTGAAAAACAGGCTGTTATAATTGAGTCCGTGTCAGCGGATAATGCCGATTTCCAGGCCTGGCTCAATCCCGACGGCACTATCAACTACCAAGCCTTGTTTCCGGTCTCCCAAGCCGCCCCCGGTAACGCCAATACAGCCGCAATCAACACCGGCGAACCCAAAAAGTCGCCGTGGGCTGTTAAGATCAACACGATGGCATTCAATAATTTCGGGCTGGACTTTGAAGACCGGACACTAAAAAAACCGGTCGCCACACGCTTTAAGCCCATCAATTTTAAGCTGACCAATTACAGCAATGAAGACGGCGTCAAGTTGCCGGTTCAACTCAGTGTCAACATGAATAAAACCGGCTTAATAAAACTGAGCGGCGATACCGTTATCCAACCGCTTTCCGCCAACTTGGATGTTGATGTTGAAAGTATCGACCTGGAAAACTTTCAACCCTATTACGAAAAGTTTGTGCACCTGGATGTCATAGACGGCGCATTGCATATTGTTGGCAACTCAGTCGTCAACGGACTGGGGCAAGATAAACCGGATGTTAAATTTAAGGGTAATGCCGGGATCACTCATTTTTTAACGCGCGATCAAGCGCTGCACAAAGATCTGGTGAAATGGGACAATCTGACCCTAACCGATTTGGATATTGATTTGTCGGCAAACCGGTATACCGCAACGGCGCTGCTTATCGACAAACCCTACGCCAGGGTGACGATCAGAAAAGACAAAACCGTTAACTTTAATGACATTGTTATCCGCGACAAAAGCAAGCCGCCGACTGGCGATAAGCTGGTAAACAAGCAACAAGCCGACGACAACAAGCCCTATTTTAAATTGGGCAAAATTCAAGTGACGCAAGGTTCTTCCGATTTTTCCGATCTTTCACTCATTCTGCCGTTTGCGGCGCAAATTAAAAGTTTGGACGGTGGCGCCAGCGGCGTCTCTTCGGAGAAAAAATCAATAATGACGGTAGCATTAGACGGTAATGCTTACGATTTAGCGCCGGTCAACATCAAGGGCAAAATAAGTCCCTACCTGGGTGAATACCATGTAGACATCAATTTTAACGGCCTGCCGATGCCGTTAGTATCGCCTTATATGGTGCAGTTTGCCGGCTATAAAGTTGAAAAAGGCAAGCTGACGCTGGGGTTGAAATATAATGTCGTTAACGGTGAATTGACTGCGTCCAACAGTATTTTTATCGATCAATTCGAATTGGGCGACAAAGTTGAAAATCCCAACGCCGTATCCTTGCAGCAATTCCCAATTTGGAAGTNNATTACCGGCAGCCTGGATGATCCGAAATTCAGTGTAGGCGCCATTGTTACCGATGCGTTGATCAATGTGCTTAGCAAAGTGATCACCTCGCCTTTCCGGGCGCTGGCTGCGCTAATAGGCAGCGAAGAAGACATGAGCACGATTGGCTTTCCCGCAGGCAATTCGTATTTGACCCCGCCGCAACAGGCAAAGCTGGACGCTTTAGCCAAAGCGCT
>PMJA01000388.1:6629-8059 GCA_003158415.1 Methylobacter sp. | reverse complement strand
GCCCGCTTCAATCGCCATATTGCACAGCGTCATCCGGCCTTCCATAGACAGGTCGCGGATTGCCGAACCGGTATATTCAATGACATAACCCGTGCCGCCTGCTGTGCCGATTTTACCGGTTATCGCCAGGGCAATATCTTTCGCANNATGCTCCACCTCGGACGTGCCGATGCCGAACGCCAGTGCGCCGAAAGCGCCGTGAGTCGCCGTGTGGCTGTCGCCGCAAACCACCACCATGCCCGGATGGACAAAGCCATGCTCAGGCACAACCACATGAATCACACCGTTGTTCGGGTTTTTCATGTCATAGAGATTCAAGCCGTTTTCTAGGCAGTTTTCAGCCATCGTTTCAATTTGTTTCCGGGCTATCGGGTCTGCAATAGGCAGATCGCGATTTTTGGTAGGCACACAGTGATCCATTGTGGCAAGGATGCTGTGAGGATTGCGTACCTTGCGGCCTGACAGTCTGAGGCCTTCAAAGGCTTGAGGGCTGGTCACTTCGTGCATCAAATGGCGGTCAACATAAAGCAAAGGTGCTTGGCCAGCCGCATCAACTACCAGATGGCTGTCCCAGATCTTTTCGTACATGGTCTTTTTCATTGCGTATTCCAAAGCTGACATACGGGCTTTATAGCGGGCGTATGGCGAGTTACAAGGTCTGTCAAAAGCATAGTAAACTATGCGTAATTTCGCATTATCACCCAGAATGGGCCTGGTTTGCAATTGCACGGGACTCTACGCAAGCGCCTCTCCAGCGGGAGCGGCGCTTGCGGGGGTTATGCCAATAAATTAATCAGTATCTGCTCATAGATGTCGCTCAGAATGTCCAGCTCATCCAGGCCCACATGCTCATTGATTTTATGGATGCTTTCATTCAATGGCCCCAGCTCGATAACCTGCGCCCCGGTGGGGGCGATAAATCGACCGTCTGACGTGCCGCCGCCGGTGTCATCCAGGGTTTCGAAGCCGGTTACGGTAAGGATGGCGGCATGGGTGGCGTCAATTAACGCGCCTTTTTCCGTCAGGAAAGGATTGCCGGACAAGCGCCATTGCAGATCGTAGTTAAAGCCGTAGCGATCCAGTAGGGCGCAAGTGCGTTGTTTAATGGTCTCCACATCCAGTTCGGTGCAAAAACGCAGGTTAAACTGCACTTCGGCTGTTCCCGGAATAATGTTTTCCGCGCCCGTACCCGCATTGATATTGGACACTTGCAGACTGGTGGGCGGAAAAAACGCATTGCCCTGATCCCAGACTTCTTCCGTCAATGCTTTTAAGGCAGGGGCAAACGCGTGGATAGGGTTTTCAGCCAGTTCGGGGTAAGCGACATGGCCTTGAATGCCGATGACGGTTAATTTGGCGCACAAAGAGCCGCGCCTACCAACGCGTATCACATCGCCGATTTTTTTATCGCTGGAGGGTTCGCCTACCAG
>PMJA01000388.1:0-6596 GCA_003158415.1 Methylobacter sp. | reverse complement strand
GCGTCCAGCGGGCCGGGCGGCACTACATCGGTGTGACCCAAAAAAGTAAACAATGGCTGTGTATGACCGCGTCTAAGCCAGAGATTTTGGGTATCGTCAAAATCCAGGCGTTCCGCTTTAAAGCCCAGCTTGGTTAAATGTTCGGCGAGCACATCCTGGCAACCGGCGTCTTCAGGCGTGACCGACTCCCGGCTGATAAGGTCTTTGAGCAGCTCTAAAGTATCACTCATAGTAATTCGGTTTGGTAATGGTTGGCTTTAAAACCGACAATCAGTTTGTCGCCGGTATCTAACACCGGGCGTTTAATCAGGGTTGGCGTGTTTAACATTAACGCGACGGCGGTTTCTAAAGTCAGGTCGCGCTGTTGTTCGGCATCCAGTTGCCGCCAACTGGCGCTGCTACGGTTAAGCAGCGCGTTCCAGTCGGCACGATTAGTAAAATCAGTCAGTTGCGCCAGCGTTAACCCATCGGCCCGAAAATCATGGAACCGATAGGCTATGCCGTTTTGATCCAGCCATTGCCGCGCCTTTTTGACGGTATCGCAATTTTTAATGCCGTAAAGCGTGTGCATGGCTGCGCTTATAATTGACTGGTCAATAATTCGTCTATGCCGGGTAATTGCTTGTCAGCTTTGCAGCGAATTTTATACAGATCAACAAATTCCATAAAGGCTTGTTCGAGGTCTGCCAGGATTTCTTCCTCGTTTTCGCGCTCATCTTCGGGCACATCGTCGGATTCCAGGTATTCCCGTTGCAAATCCACTTCGCTGTTTAGGGCAAGTGTGGCGTAAATAATGGCATTGTTTGAGATAGATTCATTCATAGTCGGTATAAGGATAGGGTTAAGAAAAAGGTTAAAATAACAGCATTATCAGGAGTGTAAGCTCTACTTGCAAGCAGATAAAGCCGGTATGCCGCTTTTTACCGGGAAAAGTCAGTTGCACACGACAGAGCTTGTGGTGAACTGAGGTTTTTAGGATGATTGACAACAGGCCGGTGAGCTGATACTTTGCGAGTTGGCACTCTGGTTAATGGAGTGCTAACTTTGGTTTTTAGAGGTAGGCGTGGTTAGTAATACTCGGGATTTAAATGAGCGGTCGTTGCAGTTATTAAAAACGCTGGTTGAACGATACATCAGCGATGGGCAGCCGGTAGGTTCCCGGGTGCTGTCAAAAGATTCGGCGTTAAGCTTAAGCCCTGCCACCATACGCAATGTCATGGCGGATCTGGAGGATTTGGGGCTGGTGCATTCTCCGCATACATCGGCGGGGCGTGTGCCCACGGTCAGCGGTTATCGCTTGTTTGTCGACAGTCTGTTAACGGTTAAGCCGCTGGACGCCACAGAGTTAACGCGGCTGCATCAGGGCTTGTCCGAAAAAGAGGATAACAGTCAGGCGATTGGCGTTGCATCACGGTTGCTTGCGGACTTGACCAAGATGGCTGGCGTGGTGACGTTGCCGAGAAGAGAATTGGTCTGTTTGCGGCATATTGAATTTTTGCCGTTATCGCATAAACGGGTGCTGGTTATTTTTGTCACCAATGAGCAGGAAGTTCATAACAAAATCATACATACCGACAAAGTCTTTAGCGCGTCTGAATTGCAACAGGCCGGGGCGTATCTCAGTGCCGTGTATTGCGGACATAGTCTGGATGCGGTTCGTGCCGCCGTCTTGAAAGAATTGCAAGACGATCAGGAGCGCATGAATCAGGCGATGCTGGATGCCATAAAAATGGCGCAACTGGCTTTTGAATCCGAGGGTGAAAAAGAGGATTATGTGCTGACCGGCGAAACCAATTTAATGGGTTTTTCCGAATTGTCCGACAGGGATCATTTACGGCAATTGTTTGATGCGTTTAGTCAAAAGCAGGACGTGATTCATCTGCTGGATCAATCAATGAAAGCCGACGGCGTACAGATATTTATCGGTGAAGAGTCGGGTTATCAGGCATTCGATCATTGCAGTCTGGTCACGTCTTCCTATTCTGTCAATGATGAAGTGGTCGGTGTTCTCGGCGTCATCGGGCCGACACGCATGGCATACCAGAAGATTATTCCGTTTGTCGACGTGACGGCAAAATTATTAGGTGCGGCCTTGAATCCAAAAACAACGGCCCCATGATAGATAACATTATTTTTGTGCGTTTAACGACGCTAACGACTATTTAAGGAGCAGTAGATAATGAGTAATGATCAGGAAACACCTGAATCGCAGGTTGATGTTGAAGCCGAGCTTGAAAATGCAGCCGACAATGAAGAGCAGCCGCACACTGAAGTGGGTGAGCATGAGTACACGATTGAAGAGCTGAAAAAAGAACTGGAAGAAGCCAAGCAAAAAGCCCATGACAACTGGGATAAATCGGTGCGTACCCAGGCGGAAATGGAAAACCTGAGAAGAAGAACCCAAAAAGACCTGGAAGATGCTCATAAATTTGCCTTGACTGGTTTCGCCAAAGAGATTTTGCCGGTATTTGACAGCTTGGTGCTGGGTCTGCAAGCGGCGACAGGTGATAGCGAAGACGTCAAAAAGTTTAGGGAAGGCAGCGAATTAACCATCAAACAGTTCGAAGCAATGTTTGCAAAATTTAAAATCGATGCCGTTGATCCATTAGGCCAGCCGTTTAACCCCGAACAGCATCAAGCGATGCTGATGCAGGTGGTGGAAGGCGCAGAACCTAATACGGTTGTTAACGTATTTCAAAAAGGGTACACACTAAATGGCCGTCTACTACGGCCTGCGATGGTGGTGGTGGCTAAAGCAGCAGAAAAACCGTCAGAAGTAGATGAGTAGGCTTGAACACTATAAAACAGCCCCCATATCGACGATAACTTTTACAAATTTAAACAAATTCAAGTCTGGAGCATGCAATGGCTAAAATAATTGGCATAGATTTAGGAACCACCAACTCGTGTGTGGCGGTGTTGGAAAACGGCGTCGCGAAAGTGATAGAAAACAGTGAAGGCGCGCGTACCACGCCTTCCATTATCGCTTTTAGCAGTGATGATGAAGTTTTAGTCGGACAATCGGCAAAACGTCAGGCGGTCACCAATCCAAAAAACACACTGTTTGCAATTAAACGTTTGATCGGTCGTCGTTTTAAAGACGATGTCGTACAAAAAGACATCAAAATGGTGCCTTATAAAATCGTCGAAGCGGAAAACGGCGATGCGTGGGTAGAAGTGCATGGCAAAAAAATGGCCTCGCCTGAAATTTCAGCGCGCATTTTGATGAAACTGAAAAAAGACGCGGAAGCGTATTTAGGCGAAACGGTAACCGAAGCGGTTATTACTGTGCCTGCTTATTTTAATGATTCACAACGCCAAGCCACTAAAGATGCAGGCCGCATTGCCGGTTTGGAAGTTAGACGTATCATTAACGAACCGACTGCATCGGCATTGGCCTTCGGCATGGACAAGCCTAAAGGCGATACCAAAATCGCCGTTTATGACTTGGGTGGCGGTACGTTTGATATTTCCATCATTGAAATTGCCGAAATCGATGGCGAACATCAATTTGAAGTATTATCCACCAACGGCGACACATTCCTGGGTGGCGAAGATTTTGACTCACGCATCATTGAATATCTGGCGGCCGAATTCAAAAAAGAAAGCGGCGTGGACGTACATAACGATCCATTGGCGTTGCAACGCTTGAAAGAAGCAGCGGAAAAAGCCAAGATCGAATTGTCTTCCAGCCAACAAACCGATGTCAATTTGCCTTACATTACTGCGGATGCCTCAGGCCCCAAACATTTAAATGTTAAATTGACCCGCGCCAAGCTGGAATCGTTGGTTGAAGAACTGATTAATCGCACCAAAGGCCCTTGTGAAATGGCGCTTAAAGACGCAGGCCTTAAAGCATCGGAAATCAACGATGTCATTTTGGTGGGCGGTCAAACGCGCATGCCTAAAGTGCAGGAAATGGTAAAAAGCATTTTTGGTCAAGAGCCGCGTAAAGACGTTAACCCTGACGAAGCGGTTGCGTTGGGCGCGGCGATTCAAGCCGGTGTTTTGTCAGGTGATGTTAAGGATGTGTTGTTACTGGACGTGATTCCGTTGTCTTTGGGTATCGAAACCATGGGCGGCATTCTGACCAAGTTGATTGAAAAAAACACCACCATTCCAACCAATGCGGCACAAGTGTTTTCTACCGCCGACGACAATCAAACCGCCGTCACCATTCATGTCTTGCAAGGCGAGCGTGAAAAAGCATCAGCTAATAAATCGCTGGGGCGTTTTGATTTGGCAGATATACCGCCCGCATCGCGCGGTATTCCGCAAATTGAAGTGTCTTTTGATATAGATGCCAACGGTATTTTGAANNCGCAACCATGCGGACGGCATGATACACGCTACCGAAAAATCGCTGAAAGAATTGGGCGACAAGGTCGGCGCGGATGAAAAAGCCGACATTGAACACGCTATCGATGCCCTGAAAGCCGCTGTTAAAGGCGACGATAAGGAAATCATTGAAGCTAAAACCAATGACTTGACCGAATTATCCGGTAAACTGGCCGAACGCGTTTATGCGCAAAATGCAGGTTCTGAAGGCGGCGAAGCCCATCATGGCGGCGGTTCATCGCATCACGCTGCGGATGACGGCATTGTTGATGCCGAGTTTGAAGAAGTAAAGGACGAGGATAAAAAGTAATACCGTAGCATCTCAGTATTCCCGCTGTCTGGCGGAAATACTGGCCTTACAGCTGCACACCGAAGCTTGATTATCCTAATTAAGCTTCGGTGTGCAGCTTTTTGGTTTTTGTGTATGCAGTAGTTAATAACTCACTGCCGTCAACGTGTCGTATTACACTATGCGAACGGAAAAACAAATCTTAAACACAAAATCATTCCGCGCCTTCATTGTGTGCGGCTATTTATAACCTCGCAGCAATGCTTTATCTCCTGAGCTACCATCAGGAGCGGATTGAAAAATGGCAACCAAAGAAGATTTTTACAAACTGCTCAACGTTGACAGAAACGCCAGTGACGCAGAGATCAAGAAAAGCTATCGCAGTATGGCGATGAAGTTTCATCCCGATAGAAACGCTGACAATCCTGAAGCGGCTGAAGTTAAATTCAAGCAAATTAAAGAAGCTTACGAGGTTTTATCAGACCCTAAAAAACGCTCGGCTTATGACCAGTTCGGTCATGCCGGCGTGGATCAGTCTATGGGCGGCCGTCCCGGCGGCGAAGGTTTCAGCGATATTTTCGGCGACGTGTTTGGCGATATTTTCGGCGGTGGCGGCAGGCAGCGCAGCAACGTGCAACGCGGGTCCGACTTGCGCTATAACCTGGAATTAAGTCTGGAAGAAGCGGTTGCCGGTACGGAGACCAAAATCCGTATCCCGGTGCTAGTCAGCTGCGGCGAATGTAAAGGTTCCGGCGCAAAAAAAGGTTCCAGCCCCGTTATTTGCACCACCTGTCATGGTCATGGCCAGGTCAGGATGCAGCAAGGTTTCTTTTCCGTGCAGCAGGCCTGCCCGACTTGTCATGGAACCGGCAAACAAATTAAAGACCCTTGCGGTGTGTGTCATGGACAAGGGCGTGTTCAGGAAAACAAAACCCTGTCGGCAAAAATCCCTGCGGGCGTCGATACCGGCGACCGTATACGTCTGGCCGGAGAAGGCGAGGCTGGCGAGCGCGGCGGCCCGTCCGGCGATTTATACATTGAGATTCGGGTAAAAGAACACGCCATTTTCACGCGTGACGGCGCCAACTTATACTGCGAAGTACCGATCAGTTTCTCCACCGCTTGTTTGGGCGACGGCATACAAGTGCCTACCCTGGATGGCGAAGTCAAGCTGACTATTCCGCCTGAAACACAAACCGGAAAGTCGTTCCGCTTGCGTGGTAAAGGCGTTAAACAGGTCAGGGGCGGCGCTGTCGGCGATTTACTGTGCAAGGTAAGAATTGAAACGCCCGTGCAGTTGACCAAAGAACAAAAAGCGTTGATTGAAAAGCTGAATGAGTCCTTATCCAGTGGCGGCAAACAGCACAGCCCCCAGGAACACACCTGGATAGACGGCGTGAAAAACTTTTTTGATAAACTGACAGGATAAGCCATGATGCGTATTGCGGTAGTCGGGGTGACCGGCCGTATGGGAGTCGTGCTGTGCAAAGCGGCAGTGCAGTCTGAGAGCGCGACCTTAGCGGTAGCCGTCGCGCGTCCCGGCAGTGATTCGGTAGGCAAGGATGCCGGTGAATTGATTGGCATTGGCGCATTAGGCGTTAAAGTCATCGACGATTTAGCCGCCGCTGTCGATCAGTTTGACGTATTGATTGATTTTACCCGTCCCGATGCGTCTATGGCGTTTATCGAGCAGTGTCGGCAGGCAGGCAAAAAAATAGTCATAGGCACCACCGGTTACAGCGATGCGCAAAAGGCGGTGATTGCCGAAGCAGCTAAAGATGTGGCGATCGTGCTGGCGCCGAATATGAGCGTGGGCGTCAACGTCATGTTTAAAGTGCTTGCGGATGTGGCCAAGATCCTGGGTGACGATTATGACGTGGAAATTGTAGAAGCGCATCATCATCTCAAGAAAGATGCGCCCAGCGGCACGGCCATGAAAATGGCGCAGATTATTGCCAAGGCCCTTGGC
>PMJA01000257.1 GCA_003158415.1 Methylobacter sp. | reverse complement strand
CGTCTTGACCTTGCTTGGCGAAATAATAGTTGATATAGCCGCATTGGTTAGTGTGACGAATTTCATCCAGCACTTGGCCTAAGTAACCATTTTTTTGCTCAGGCGCAGTCGCAGAATCCCACAACATACCGGTTGCAGCAATTGCGTTGTACTCGCCCACTTCCAGAAAGTTAGAAATAACTTTCATGGACTCATTCCATTTAGGATGTACGCGGTTAGCCGCATCGACACGGGTCAATACGTCTTGCAAACTACCGAATTGACGTTCGTCCTTAACCGATTCCATACGGGCATATTCTTTAGCGATCAGCTTGAATTGCTCTTTGGTATCATTCGCCATTTTGTATTTGGTCGAATATTTAGTCCGGTTTTTGTCAAAATCCCAAGTGAAGCTTTGCATCCATTTGTGAACTTCTTGAGCACCTACGCTGACGGGCGCACGATTAACTGCCAGCGCATCCGTTGCTGCTTTTGTTGCTGTACTTATAGCCATTTGACTACTCCTGTTTATTTTATTAGTTAAAAATAAAGTTTTAATAGGCCATCGTTGCGATGCAGTCTTAGGAAACATGACACGTCTTAATGCGGGTTGCCTAGGCTGAACGAATGGCCTGCAATACTTATAGCAACCGCTGTGCCAAACTTTTATTGCAATATAATGACAATAAAAACAAGGAGATGCGAATAGTCTGGCGTAGTGAGAGAAATTCACCCAGTGTCCGCTTACAAAACAAGCTGTCCGCTTACAAAACAAACTGTCTATTTATCAAACACGCCGTCGGCAAAAACTTTTACGGACTGGCCTGCCATTCGGTTCGGATACCATCGCCAGGTCTGCGACAGCCTGCCGCGCGGCAATTTGACGCGCGGCAATTTGTCATATTTATTAAATAAAAATAATTGGTTAGAATTAACCCACCTTAATAGTGTCTCCTTCCCAAAGGTTTTAAGGGCTCATGCGGCCAATCTTCTGTTGGCCGCTTTTTTTTGCCTGCCGAAAAGCCATAGCCTTAACGGCTTAATTAATCACCCACCCAACAATAAACAACTAACGCCATGATAGATAAAAAATTACTTCATAATCTGAAGCTCGAACTTGACAAATGTGCTCCGGAAAATGAACATCTAAATCAAGACGGTCTCAGTGGCTTTTTTTACGCCTTAACCATTACACCCGTTATTATTGACCCGGCTGACTGGATGGCCGAGTTGTTTTATGGCGAACGCCCAACACTCACCGGCAAGCAATCAAAAGACTTAAAAAAAGCGGTTACTGCTGTTGTTAAAGCGAGTAATAAAGCGCTCTTAAAAAGTGAACTCGAATTCCCTTATGATTTTAGCGCCCTTGATGATGCAAGATTTGATTGTGTGTGGCATTGGAGCGCCGGATTCTTGCAAGGCATCTATTTAAGACTGGCTTTTTGGAAAAGCGGCATTATCGCTAACGAAACGCAACAAGCTTCCGATGTGGTCGCCAACAGTGTGGATATTATTTTCGCCTTGGTTGAAGGCGATCTCTCTGTTCTTAACAACATCGATCAACTTAAAGCGCAATTGCAACTGGCAGGTAAAGAACCCACTGATGAACTCATCATGGCCTCACTACTGCAAGCTTTGCCGGAAGCCTATGAATGTATACGACTCTTTGCCGCTCAGATGTCACTGCGGTTATTAGCAAAGCAAACTGTTTGAAACTGAAATGCGCCAAAAGGGTTTTTATTAACTAATGTTCGGTATCATTTATACCCGCCCCCGCAGTTAAATAATGATGACCCAATAACAATGCCTGTTGATCGATAAACAGTGACATGAGCTTATCCAGTTTCATGTTCAAATCGGCGACATGCTGTCTAAGTTGTTTCACCTCACCTTGCACATCATGAATATTTTCATGGATATGCGCAAAATGCGTCTGAAAATACGGGTTGCTTGGGATCTCGGCTGATGGGCGGGGCTGCGGCGATTCTGGAAAGTTAGCGGTTTTTATATATGCTCGGCCTTGCAGTTCTTGTAAAAGCTTTTGTTTACTCATGATTTTTCTCAATGATTTGGCGGGACGCAGGGCGGCTATAACCCGGCCTGCGGCTTAATGGTGTTTTAATGGTTGAGTAGGTATTGGCTGATTGCCGCTAACTCATCATCACTTATATGCGGAAAGCCCGGCATACTCATGCTGTCCGCACGTTTTTTACCAGGCGACTTGGTCCAGGCGGCAATGCCTGCCGGATCGCCCACGTAAATTGCTTTAATTTCCTGCACGGACGGTCCCACGGTTGGCAAGGTGGCATGATGGCACGCGGCGCAATTCTGGTTAAATTCGCTTTCGCCGGGAATCGTAGCCTTACCTTCCAGCGCCTTTGCCGCCAACTGCGCTGCCTCGCCCGCCTCTTTAACCGCAGCCATATAATTGGCGGTTTTTTCGGCGATGGCCGTTTTGTGGTCAGCCAAAGTGTTTTCCCGATAATCATGTCGGGCGATGCCCATGATGATAATGGCGCCAACAAAACAACCCATAATCTTCTTGAAGTTGTCATCCAGCAGATGATCCGGGCGCGTCAGGTTCTGCCACATCCACCAAATCGCCGGCAACGCTGTTGCGCCGCCCAGCATCAGCAGCAAAGTAAAGCCCCAGCTCATGCCTTGCGCAGGCAAGGTCGCAAACACCACCAATCCGGTCAGGATTTGAAGTATAGTGGCGCCGAAGGCAAACGCATAAAAGAACCGGCGTACATCAATAACCCGCAATTTACTGAATTGCGCTTCCTGTAAAAAGGCTTTACGCCCCGTCCACCAGATAAAAAATAGCGAGCTAAACAGCACGGCGGCCGAGATAAAATGCAGATAACGCTGCAAAACATTGGGCAGCAACATGGCGGAAATAAAGCCTTTGACTTGCGGCCAATACTCAGGAAACAGCATGAGATTGACATTGGTCATGAATATCAACGGGATAAACAGAAACAGCGCCGTTTCCAGGGCGGCAATGCCGATATGCAGTTCGGGGATGTTGATAAAGTGATTCCACCAGAACTTATGCACATAAGCCAGTAAAAATGCCACAGTGACCAACGGAATCACCGCCATCCACATATCGCCGATCAAGGCGCTGGACGCATAAAACTGCGGCGCATAAAGGGTGTTGATAATCAACAGAGGAGCGACGCCCATGACCACGGCCAGACTTTTATTGACTGTGACCGTCTGCATGATACGGTAGGCCAGCTTTTCATAGTCGGGTGTTTTCAGGCCTCTGATTTGACAAATTAGACTGAATAGCGAGCCGCCGACCATTAAATGCACGAATACGATATGCACCAAAAACGACACAATCAGCAAGACTTCCAGCAAGCCTTCAGGCGCAGGCAAGGGTAAGGGAATGTCGCGGGGGATAGGGGCATTCATTATTTTTGTACTCCGTGTGGTGCATCCAAATTAGGTAAAGCGCCGTAAAAGGTGGCGGCTGAAATTTTATCGGGCTTGGGGATGCCGTTGATTTGTACGCCGTTAAAAGCAGTCGCCCGCTTTTGTAGCGTACTCAGATAGACAGCAAGAGCGTTGAGTTCGGCTTTATTGCCCGGAAACGGGGGCATGAAATAACGTGCGCCGTGCATGTTTTCAATGTAAGCGGCAATCACATCGGATTGCCATAACTTATCACCGTACATTTTTTTCAACTGACTGCGTATGCTGTTAATGCCGTTGACAGTATGGCAACGGGTGCAGGTTTGCTCAAATACCTCGCGCCCGGCGCTGACTTTATTGTCGTCGGTGATGTCACGAATACTGGCATAGGTGGCATGTTGCAGAATGCCGTCACGTTGCAATAACGGATAATCTTCAACCCGGATGCCATTGGCATACATATAGTTACCTATAATAAAGGGCTTGCGGATAAATTCCCGCACCCGCTCAAATTGTCCTAGCATCGCAAATAGCAGAAGAACAGAAGCGATGTATTTTGCGCCGTGCACTGTGCCGGGATGTTTGACTGATGACCACAGCACCCAGCCGACAAAGGATAAGCCAACAATCAATAGCCATTTTAAGCTGCTGTTCCAACTGACAAATTCTTGCGTGGTAACGGCAACCGGAATATTGGCGAACATGTGCTGAGGAATGACCTGGTAATACCAGATCGAAGCGAAAACCAATGCCAGCATCCAGGCGATCGACCAGCTAGAAACCAGCCGTAATACCGACGCCCGAAAGCCGAAATCGTTGCGCGTGAACAGATAAGTCAGACAAATCATAGTCATGCCGCCCATCACCATTGCCAAGGTGGTTCTAAATGCCAGCTGAGGAAAATACATGGGATTGAGTAGGCCGGAAATCAACGTGCGTTCGGCCAGCCAGTTGCCGGGATCCATCATAAAGCCAAGGATAGCGACAATAATCGCCATGGTAATCCAAGAGAAGGCCGCCAGAAAAATGCCTAAATGCAGGTGTTTTTGCTTGGCTTCCGCTGAGCGGGCGGCGGATTGCCAGCTTAAAAAATAGGCCATAATCAGGCTGACCTCAGTCACAAACACGATCCACTCGGCAAACCAGCCCCAGAAAAACACCCGGATCAGGCTACCTATCGCCGCCGGATTGACGAGCGACGCCGAAAACCAGATGCCGACGCCGGTTAACGCGCCTACCGTGGTTGTGATGATGAAGATGATTTTTAATAATCGGTATGCCAGCGTATCCCAGCGCGGGTCTTTGAGGCGTATGCCGGTATGCTCCAACAAGGCAATAACCGGCAAAGCGCCGACGGCAAGCGCATGATTGATAATGACATGCAAAATCGCATCGAAAGCGATTAACATGCGATTACCGATAAAATCGATATGAAAAATGGGAAAATCCATAAGTACCCTGTGGTTAGATCAATTAATGAGTCCATGTCATAACCGTGAGCAACTTATGTAGCTAGCGATATGACAACACAGGGTAGTAAAGCAAATATTGAGCCATTTTATAAAAAATGTAAGCTATTTCTTACGATCCCGTATTTAGTGGGGTAAGAGGGGTGGTAAGCTTGATTATTGCGCTGAGTATAGTGAGTAATCGCTAGTTAATAGACGTTTAATAAAGCGACACTATTGTTAATATAGACACTGACCGTCTTTTTCAGACCACCGCCAGACTGCGACAGCTTGTCGCGCGACAATATGTCATATTTTATAAATGAACATAACCGGATAAACTTATTGCAACTCTAAATCAGTGCTACTTCCTAAAGGGTAAAAGAGTTTTTGTGCGGTCAATATCTATTGACCGCATTTTTTTTGCCCGCCGATCAGCCTCCCATCTCGATTGCGACATTATGCCGCGCGGCAACATGTCGCATGTTTAATTTCCTATGGCCCGTCTAAAATCTAGCCCTATTGTTTAGCGCTTTGTCTACAACCTATCTTAATCAAGGAATAACCCTATGTTGAATCAACCGGATTTTTTAACTATTCGCCAGCTTGATCTGGAAAACAAGCTGGTTTTGCCGACCACAAAACTGTACGGTCAAGTCAGCTTTCAGCTTAAAGCCTTGTATCAGGATATTCATAGCGTATTGATTAATGCTCACAGCGTAGTGGCGACCGCCGCCAAACAGGTGTACGAACAGCCCGTTGCGACGCTGAACGCCTGGTATGAGCAGGCCGCGCAGACCGGCGCGGCCTTATATGCCCAGGTTCAAACCTCGGTGTTGCCGGTTTATCAGGATTGGCAAGTTCAGGTGAATACCGGCAAACAAATAACAGGTCGATATTTACAGGCTTTTTGGGAGCATCCCGAACAGGTGACTGTTGCGACTTTTGAGCCGGTGACACGCTATGTGTCCGGCGTTGCCGAACAGTCCGGGCGGTATTGGCAACTGTTTATGGAGAGTCCCGAACAGTTTATGGCGGATGCACTGGCGCCGATAACCGGTTACCTGAGTTCACTTAGCGCAGCGGCCGAAGCAACCTTGATCAGCAGTTACTATGTCGTGGCGGAATTGTTCGGCGTGTTGATGGCGCAGCCTATAGCGGCGCTACAGGCTTTGTATCGCAATACCTTGTCGGCTTTGCTTGATGTTTATTTTGATGTTATTTCGTCTCTATTGGTTATGGCGTGAAATATTGCAGGGATGATAATTGGTTAATATGACCAAAGCAGCAATGAAAGGACGCGTCCATTAGATTAGATATTAATTGACTAGGCTATGAAAATTGTCTTAAATAAATCACCGTTAACGGAGAAGGTATATCAATGAATCACATCTTGGCAGCAACACATTCAACCCCCATAGCACCGGATAAGGGACACATAACAATGGCAGGCGGTCACTCGTCTAAAGGCGAGCTGGTCGTCAAGGGTGTCGCTACGGCGGTGACGGCATCAGCTATCATACAAACCGGTAAAGGAGCCGTAATTACACTTGCCCGACATCCGCTGATCATGTTCAGCCTGGGCATTGCTGCCGGTTATTTGACGCATAAATACCGTAAAGAGATTATCTCTGTTACATGCAAGACCGCCGAACAAGGCAAGGACTTTGTCTTGCGGCAAAAAGAAAATATTAAAGACCTGATTGCCGAAGCCCAGGAAAGCACCGAAGAGACGGACGCTACGCAATAAGTCCTGCCTTTGCAATGGGCGCCGGAAATGCTGTTTTGCTAAATAAAGAGGGCCGGTTTGAAATTTTTTGAACTATCATTCACAGGGACACTGAAATGGCGTCTGCCCATACCGGCGAGCTAACGCATGGCAAAGTGGTTCATGCACTGAACCGGCGGGTTCGTATTATCGCTCCGGTTTTGCTCAAGGATCACGAGCGGGCTTGTGTTCTGGAGATTTTGCTGCAAAAACGGGACGGCATCGAAAAAGTGATCACCGTTCCTGAGATTGCCTCCCTGGTCATCTACTTTGATCCTGAAAAGCTGCCGCGAGCCAAGCTGCTCACTCTTTTGGATGCGTTACTGGCGAATCTGGGCAAAAAAAAACCCACAACCGCTCTCAATAAGCAGCCCGCTGCTGACGGCGATGCCGACCTTGCCGAACAGGAATTTAATCTCATGGTCGATGGCATGAGTTGCGTATCCTGTGCGCTGTTAATCGAAATGCTGTTGAACCGAAATCCGAGCATTACCTCGGCGAATGTCAATTACGCGACAGAAACAGCCGTTGTGACGGGCCGGGTCAGCAAAGAAACCTTGTGTACGCTGATCAACAACATGGGTTACAAGGCGCACAGTCTCGATAGTCTGGCTCAGCGTCAAATCATGATCGTGCGCGAAAAAAAACGCCTGATCGACGCCAGAAGGCGCGCCGTTCTGGCCACAGCGCTAAGTTTGCCCGTTATGATGATCAGCATGGCTGCGCCTGCGTCCAGAGTTTGGCATTGGGCGCAGCACCTACTCGCCACGCCTATTGTGCTGTGGGCGGGATGGCCTCTCTTTGAAAAAGCCGTAAAACTGGCTAAGCAGCGCACTACTAATGTGGACAGCCTGATTGCTTTAGGCGTGGGTTCGTCTTATGGTTATAGCATGGTTTCCCTGCTGAGAGGTACGCAAGGACTGTACTTCGATCCTGCGACCGGGATTATCACCTTCGTCCTGATCGGCCGCTACCTGGAAGAAAAGGCCAAAGACAAAGCCCATGAAGCTATCCGCACCCTGGTTAATGTGCAACCGTAAAACGCGACAGTGTTGTTGTCAATACGATGTATAGAGCCCGAAGCTGGTAAGGCGACACAAAGTACCCTCTCCCTTTGGGAGAGAGGGTTAGGGTGAGGGTATTTCAAATGTCGTTTTACCAGCTTCGGCCCCTATACTTAATGCGTCCTGCAAGCGTTGATAGATACCGCCGAAACTGCCGTTACTCATTAACACAAAATGTCCGCCTGAGTGCGCTTCCACTTTGAGTCTGGCGATGATGTCATCAAGAGACTGGCAGATTTCTATATTATCGGCATGATTTTTCAGGGCGCTTAAATTCCAATCCAGATTTTGCGGCTGATAAATAATGGCCAAATCGGCATGCGCTAACGATTCGGCCAGTGTTTTTGTATGAATCCCCAAGCGCATGGTATTGGATCTGGGTTCGACAATGGCGACAATGCGTTCTTGGCCCACCTGTTTACGCAAACCGTCCAGCGTTGTTGCAATCGCGGTCGGGTGATGGGCAAAATCATCATATAGCGTCACGCCATTAATTGTGGCAATGACTTCCATGCGGCGTTTAACGTTTTTAAATTGACTCAGTGCAGCTATTGCATCCCTGGGCAGAATGCCGACATGGTTTGCCGCAACAATGGCGGACAGGGCGTTGTAAACATTATGCCCTCCGGTTAATGTCCAGTCGACGATGCCTTGCTCATTGTTTTCAAACAACACTGAGAATCGGCTACCGTCGGCTTTGAGCATTTGGGCGTTCCATAGCGAGTCGGCATTAATCGAGGTCTTTACAACGGGCGTCCAGCATCCCATCGTCAGAACTTCATTGATATTGGCATCGCACTCAGGGCTGATGATTAAGCCTTCGCCGGGAATGGTTCTGACCAGGTGATGGAATTGGCGCTTGATGGCATCCAGATCAGGAAAAATATCGGCATGATCAAATTCCAGATTATTGAGTATGGCCGTGCGCGGTCGATAGTGTACGAACTTTGAGCGCTTATCAAAAAAGGCCGAATCATATTCATCGGCTTCAATCACAAAAAAGCCTGACTTATTTTCCGGCCCGCCTCCTAAACGCGCTGAAATGCCAAAGTTTAACGGAATGCCGCCGATTAAAAAACCAGGGTTAAAGCCCTGATGTTCCAGTATCCAGGTCAGCATGCTGGTCGTGGTGGTTTTACCGTGGGTTCCGGCAACCCCAAGCACCCATTTGTCATGTAACACATGTTCCGCCAGCCACTGCGGGCCCGACACATAATTCAGGCCTTTATTCAGCACCGCTTCAACTTCAGGATTGCCGCGCGATAGGGCGTTGCCGATAATGACCAGGTCGGGGTCGCCATCCAGATTTTCAGCGCGATAACCGTCCATTAACTGGATGCCTTGTTGTTGTAATTGCGTACTCATAGGCGGATAAACGTTTTGGTCGGAACCGCTGACCTGATAGCCCAGCTGCCTTGCAATCACGGCCAGTCCACCCATAAATGTTCCGCAAATACCTAAGATATGTATATACAATGTCGTGTCCCAATGAGTGTGAGAGAGAATGTTTTTTTCATCTGTTGTTTGTTGACATGAAATAGTTACTTGCGTTTAACGATACGTTACAATGGATTAATCGAGAAGTAATCTTTATATGATCTAATAATGACCGAAAAAAACAAAATTTTAATTGAATCTACGCCCTATTTTATAGCAGAGCAATCCGCTCCTGAAGAAGGTCGCTATGTGTTCGCCTACACTATCACCATCACTAACGAAGGTACCGTTCCGGCAAAGCTGTTAAATCGTCATTGGTTAATTACCGACTCCAATGGCAAGATTCAGGAAGTCAGAGGCGACGGTGTTATTGGCGAACAGCCTTACCTTAAACCGGGCGAAATGTTTCGTTACACCAGCGGCGCCATACTTGAAACCCCGGTTGGCACTATGCAGGGTCAATATACTATGTGTTCGGATGAGGGCGATAATTTTAATGCCCAGATTCCTCAATTTACTTTATCCATACCAAGAACATTGCATTAGTTAAATGTCTATTTACGCTATAGGTGATATACAAGGCTGCTTTGATGATTTATTAAGGCTCCTTGACGCCGTTTCTTTTAATGAAAATACCGATCAGCTGTGGTTTACAGGCGATCTGGTTAACCGTGGCCCCAAATCACTGGAAACCTTGCGCTTTGTTAAATCGCTGGGCGATTCAGCGATCACCGTACTCGGTAATCATGATATGCACTTGCTGGCAGCCTCGTGTTTGCCCAAAGTGGCCAATAAGAAAGACGCGCTCAGCCAAGTGCTTGAAGCGCCTGACCGGGATGAATTAATTTACTGGTTAAGACACCGCCCCCTGTTTCATCATAACGATGACTTTTGTATGCTACATGCAGGCCTGCCACCGCAATGGGATTTTAAGAGAACCCAAAAAATGGCCATAATCGCGGAGCAAGCCTTAAGAGCTTATGATTATCAGGTATTTTTAAAACAAATGTATGGAAATAAACCCAATATCTGGTCAACCAGCCTAAAAGGGGTTCCCAGATTACGTTTTATTATTAACTGCTTTACCCGTATGCGCTATTGCGATGCCGAAGGCCGTCTGGATTTTACCAACAGCGGGCCTTTGGGATCTCAACCCGAGAACCTGTTTCCGTGGTTTGAGGCGCCCAAACGTAAGAGTGCGGATATGCGCATCGTTTTCGGTCACTGGTCTAGCCTGGGTTATTATGAGGGGCCAAATTGTTACGCCATAGATACCGGTTGTTTGTGGGGCGGCCAACTAACGGCATTAAAACTTGATGAACCCATGCAGCGCTTTAGCATAGAATGTCCGGGCGCTAAAAAACCCGGCAAATCTTATCCTGTCGCCGCAAGACCAGCGCTTGAGACAGAGCTGAATTGCCCGGTCATCGAGATGAGCTGATATTCAATTTTGGCTGCCAACTTAGGAACATGCACGACACACTTATGTATTAAATNNTCGAAGTGTGTCATGCACGTTCCTTAGATTTTTTCTAATCTACTGGGCGTTGGTGCGATTTGCGGGCTAAAAGCGGCTTGAAAACCACAGCCGGAGTGAACTGTGGTTGGCTTTAGTCAAAATTATTATTTGATTTTAGCTTCTTTGTAGATAACATGTTTACGAACAACAGGATCAAATTTCTTGATCTCCATTTTTTCGGGCATGGTGCGTTTGTTTTTGGTAGTGGTATAAAAGTGACCAGTGCCTTCGGTAGAAATCAGTTTAATTTTATCGCGCATTTTNNGTGGAAATTCTAAGGCGCACCCAACGGTTTTCGCTTTCTACCCAAAATCTGTGATGTTGCAGATTGGGAAGGAAACGTCTTTTGGTTCTGTTGTTTGCGTGTGATACGTTGTTACCTGTAACGGGACGTTTGCCTGTTACTTGACATACTCTAGACATGATTAACCTCTGGGTGCGCCTAAATTTAAAAATTAGCCGATCTTTATACCAAAAAATCTTTTCAAGGTAAATAACAATCTATAAAATAAACCGAATACACTTCATTTTTTAAGTACAAAACAGGACAACAATGCCTATTAAACTCGGCATGGTCATGGACTCCATCGACCATATCAACATCAAAAAAGACACCAGTTTTGCCATGTTGCTTGAAGCCCAGGCCAGAGGCTGGGAGCTGCATTACATGGAACTTAATGATTTATTTCTCAGGAACGGCAGGGCTTATGCCAGAACCCGGACGCTGACGGTGCAGCGCGACGCACAGCAGTGGCATCAGTTTATTTCCGAGCAGGATATTCCGCTGGATCAGCTGAATGTCATTATGATGCGCAAGGATCCGCCTTTTGACCAGGAATACATTTACGCCACTTATTTGCTGGAGCGAGCCGAAAGCATGGGCGTTTATGTCGTCAACAAGCCGCAATCGTTGCGCGATGCCAATGAAAAACTGTTTACCGCATGGTTTCCGCAGTGCTGCGCGGAAACCCTGGTTGCCAGGGAGCCTGCAAGAATAAGGAGTTTTCTGCTTGAGCAGGGGGAAATTATTTTAAAACCGCTGGACGGAATGGGCGGAACTTCTATTTTTCATTTGCGTCAAACTGATCCCAATATTAGCGTGATTCTGGAAACCATGACGCAATACAACAGCCGCTATGTCATGGCGCAAAAGTATCTGCCGGAAATTAAGGACGGCGATAAACGTATTTTAATGATTAATGGCGTGGCTGTGCCTTATGCGCTGGCGCGTATTCCCGCCCAGGGCGAGACTAGAGGCAATCTGGCTGCGGGTGGGCATGCGGAAGGTCGGCCATTAACAGAACAGGATTTGTGGATTGCCAATCAGGTAGGGCCTACGTTACGGGAAAAAGGCCTGGTTTTTGTAGGATTAGATGTCATAGGCGATAAGCTGACCGAAATTAATGTTACCAGCCCTACTTGCGCTCAGGAATTAGACCAGCAGTTTGGGCTTAATATCGCGGGCCTATTGATGGATCATATTGAAAACACCCTGCAATAATATGACAAATAAGGCGATGTTCGTTCCTGCCGCTACGCTGTCCAATAAGGACACATTACCGATAGCTTTAGCTGTAGCGGTTATTGTTCACATTATCCTAATCGCGGTGATGAGTTTTACCCCACGACCGACTGAAAACATCAATAAATCGATAGACATTACACTCATCAACACGCCGACAAAAAAAGCGCCGGAAAAGGCGGATTTTTTAGCACAGGAAAACCAGTTAGCCGCGAATGATGGAACTAAAAAGCCGGAACCTCCGGCGCAAAATCCGCCCAGTCAGGAGCATAGTCCGGAGATAAAGCCGGTTAAAAAAACAGTTTCCGAAGAAAGTACGCCTAAAGCCGCGCAAAAAATAATGACCCAGACTAAGGCTGAAAAGAAAGTGATTAAGGCAAGCAAACGCGCCGCAGTCAGTCAGCCTGAACAACATAAGGAATTGACAGCCGAATCATTACAGCAGCAACTGGCGCAATTGGGTACGGAAATCAGGCATAGCCAACCTAGCGCCGAACAAGCCAGAATAAAATTCGTTGATACGGTGAGCGCGCATAAATATGTTGCCGCCCAATATATGAAGGATTGGGAAAGTAAAGTAGAGCGTACGGGCAACCTTAATTACCCGGAAGCGGCCACTAAGAAAAATTTCTCAGGCGCTTTGACGATGGATGTAGGAATTAACGCCGACGGCAGCATTTACAGCATCCGCATCAGTAAGTCTTCGGGAATTCCTGAGCTGGATGAGGCGGCTAAAGAAATTGTCCGCATGAGCGCGCCATTTGCCGCACTGCCTTTGGATTTACGTAAAGAGCTTGATGTGTTGGTGATTACCCGTGTCTGGAAATTCTCTGATGAATCCGGCTTGATTACACGATAAATAGTTGCTTAAGTCACCATAACCTTCGATACTAAGCCGCATGAATCAAGCCAATTACTTACATAACCAGTTTATTATCGCCATGCCCGGCCTGAAGGACCCTAATTTTTTTCATACAGTGACCTATTTGTGTCAGCATAGTGAAGAAGGCGCGTTGGGCATCATCATTAACCGGTTGGCGGATATGACGCTGGGCGAAATTTTTCAGCAAATGAACATAGCCGTTACGTCGCCTAGCGCCGCCAAAAAACCTGTTTTTGCGGGCGGCCCAGTGCAGCAGGAGCGCGGTTTTGTTCTGCATCCTACCGGCGGAGACTGGGATGTCAGCATGGTCGTTTCGGAGTCGATTTCTTTAACGACCTCGCGTGACGTCATAGAGGCCATTGCAGTCGGTGAAGGCCCGAAGCAATATCTGGTGGCGTTAGGCTATGCGGGGTGGGGAGAAGGCCAACTGGAACAGGAAATGTTGGCCAATGCCTGGTTGAATACGCCTTGCGGTAAACACATTTTATTTGATACGCCGATAGATTTGCGTTGGCAGGTGGCAGCCGGACAAATTGGTATCGATATTAACCAGTTAACCGCAGCGGCAGGTCATGGCTGATTATATGCAAGATCCGTTATTAGCAAAAACCAACACCGACACCTATCTGGGTTTTGATTTCGGCAATAAGAAAATAGGCACGGCGGTCGGTCAAACCATCACGGCGACAGCAAGCCCGCTGCAAACCATTCGATCCATCAATCAAAATCCCAATTGGGACATCATCGGCAAGCTCATTCAAGAATGGCGGCCTACGGGTTTGGTGGTCGGCATATCCAAACAGGCCGACGGCTCGGACAACCCAATCACGCCGCGCATGTTAAAATTTTGTCGCCAACTGGAAGGCCGTTATCAACTGCCGGTCTATCAGCAGGATGAAACCTTATCGACTTATGAAGCGAAACAACTGTTGTTTGATGAGGTCAGTGTTAGCGCGGGCAAGCTTTGGGAAGTGCAGGATCAGCTTGCGGCCCAGCTTATTTTGCAGACCTGGTTAAATAGTTATAAGTATAAGGAAAGGGATCATTAAGTGCTGGAAATAAACGATTTACTCAATAAACTGGAAGCCGGGCTAAAACGTATCATTGTTGAAAGGCGATTAAACGATCCGCTGATGATCGGTATACGCACCGGCGGCGTATGGGTTGCCGAGCAGATGCACCAAAGGCTTAACATCAGCGAACCGCTGGGATTACTGGATATTTCTTTTTACAGGGACGATTTTTCGCAAATCGGCGTTAATCCCAACGTAAAGCCCAGCCAGTTGCCGCAGCACATTGAAGGCCGCGATATTATCCTGATAGACGATGTTTTTTATACCGGCAGAACCATACGCGCCGCCTTGAATGAAATTTTTGATTACGGCAGGCCTAATCAAGTGGTTCTGGCGGTGTTGATAGAGCGCGACGGCAAGCAAATTCCGGTGTGTCCCGATTGCGTCGGCGCAAGCATCACCCTGACTGCCGGTGAAAGGATCAAATTAACCGGGCCTGAATTTTTGGCTATCGAACTGCAAACCCTCAACGCGGCAGCGTAAGCTATGATTGACAATATCCAGCTAAATTCGGAAGGCAAACTTAAGCATTTTTTGAGCATTGAAGGCTTGAACAAAGGGCTGTTGACAGAAATTCTGGATATAGCCGAGTCTTTTATCGGCATGAATGATCAGCAGATTAAAAAAGTGCCGCTATTGCGCGGTAAAACCATCGTCAATCTGTTTTTTGAAAACAGCACCCGCACCCGGACAACCTTTGAATTGGCCGCCAAGCGCTTGTCCGCCGACGTGTTAAGCATGAGCATTGCCACCTCGTCCACCTCCAAGGGCGAAAGCCTGCTCGACACCATCCGCAATCTGGAGGCGATGTTTGTCGATATGTTTGTAGTGCGCCACGCCATCAGCGGTGCAGCGCACTTTATTGCCCAACATACCGCGCCTCATATCAGTGTGATTAATGCCGGTGATGGGCAGCATGCACATCCCACCCAGGCCATGCTGGATATGTTTACTATACGGCAGATAAAGCAGGATTTCTCCAACCTGAGAGTGGCTATTATTGGCGACATACTGCATTCACGGGTCGCAAGATCGCAGATTCAGGCATTAAATACCCTGGGCGCGGCTGAAGTCAGGGTGATTGCCCCGAAGACCTTGTTGCCCTCGCATGTGGAAAGTTTAGGGGTCAATGTGTCGCATGACCTGACCACCGGACTGAAAGATATAGACGTCATTATCATGCTGCGTTTACAAAAAGAGCGCATGACCTCGGCGTTATTGCCCAGTGAAAGCGAATATTTTAAATGTTTCGGTTTGACGGAGGATAAACTGAAAATCGCTAAGCCTGACGCTATCGTCATGCACCCCGGCCCCATTAACCGGGGCGTGGAAATTGATTCAAAAGTCGCCGACGGGCCGCAGTCGGTGATACTCAAACAAGTCAGCAACGGCATCGCTATCCGTATGGCTGTTATGGCGATGGCTATGCAGAAACAGGGAGCGGTATGATGAGTCAGATACATATTAAACAGGGACGCATCATTGATCCTGCCAACAAAATAAACTGCGTCGGCAATGTTTATATCGCAGGCGGTAAAGTGCTTTCTGTAACTGACCAACCCGCAGATTTTACGCCGGATACCGTCATAGACGCGCAAGGCCAAATAGTCTGTCCGGGTTTTATAGATTTAAGCACCCGTTTGCGGGAACCCGGACAAAGCCGAAAAGCCACTTTCAAGAGCGAAACCATTGCCGCAGCCAGTGCCGGTGTCACGACACTATGTTTGCAGCCGGATACCAGTCCGGTTATCGACACGCCCGCTGTTGCGGAACTGATCAAGGAATTGGCGGAAAAAGCCGGTTACCCGCAAATCTACCCGATTGCGGGGCTGACCCGGAAACTGGAAGGCACAGAGCTAAGTTCCATGTTATCGCTCAAGCAGGCCGGATGTATTGCCGTCAGTAATGCCCATCAGTCAGTAAAAAATTTACTGATATTAAGGCGGGCGATGGAATATGCGGCCAGTCATGACTTGTTGGTGATGATACGGCCCAACGATTATTGGCTGGGCAATAACGGTTGCGCCCACGAAGGCGCTGTGGCTACCCGCTATGGCTTACCCGGCATTCCTGAAGAAGCGGAAACCATAG
Organism: Methylobacter sp.; assembly: GCA_003158415.1. Lineage (GTDB taxonomy): Bacteria > Pseudomonadota > Gammaproteobacteria > Methylococcales > Methylomonadaceae > Methylobacter_C. The sequence goes on along the minus strand of PMJA01000257.1, from coordinate 2,461 downwards.
CGTTGGCCCAATGCCTTGAATTAGTCAATTTAACCGGCTGTCGCGTGCATTTCGGCCAGCTCAGTTGCAAACGTTCGGTGATCAAGATTTATCAAGCCAAAAAATACGGCTTGAAGGTGAGTGCCGATGTCGCCATCCATCAACTGCATTTGACGGAAAATGACATCATTCCCTTTGACAGCAGCTATCATGTTTTGCCGCCTTTCCGTACCGAAGTGGACATGAAGTATCTGAGACAAGGTTTGGCCAGTGGTACGCTAAACAGCATTTGTTCCGACCATCAGCCGCATGATATAGACGCCAAGCTAGGTGCATTCCCGGAGACCGAGCCGGGGATTTCGTCGCTGGAGACATTGTTGCCGTTAATGCTTAAATTGGTGGCGCAACGCGCCATAACGCTGGAGCAGGGTATAGCTTCGTTGAGCGAAAATCCGGCGCGGGTTCTGCATTTAAAACGCGGCGCCTTAACCGTCGGTTACGCGGCGGATGTGTGCGTGTTTGACCCTGACTTGGAGTGGCAGGTTAATGCAGGTAACTGGAACAGCCAGGGGATTAACACGCCGTTTTGGGGGCAGACCCTGAAAGGTCGCGTGACCCATACCGTGCAGGCGGGGAACGTTATTTATAGCCTTCTCTGCTAACTTTGGACAGTAGTCGCAGATAAGGTACAAAACTCAGGTTTCACCGGGGGGGCTTTCCAAGGTTCGTATTAATCGATCGGCTAAATAGACCGCTTTATCAACTTTTTCAGCCATTAGCTGCCGGGTCAATAGGTGATGGTCTGCCGAGACCACTAATCCTTGTAGAATTTGCCCGGCATAGTAGCTCTTCAAATAGTTTCGGTAGTCGGTCAGATCCTGAAAGTCTGATTGTGATTTCATAGGGCGAATAATAAGACGTTACGGTAAGACTCAGTAGGTGTCCTGATTTTTCGCAAGCAATGTCCTGGCTTTGGCCTGATTAAGTTGGGTTAACACGGAGTAGGTTTGCGCTTTAAAGTCAGCCAGNNGACACGGAACTCGTAATGTAAATGCGGGCCGGTCGCCAAACCGGTCTGGCCGACATAAGCGATCACTTCGCCTTGCGTTACCTGATCGCCGGGCTTAATGCCGTCCTTGAAATCGGAAAGATGCGCATACAGCGTCTCATAGCGCTCGCCATGCTTGATGATCAGAGCCTGTCCATAGCCGCCTTTATTGCCGCAGAAAACAACTTCGCCATCCCCCGCCGATTTTACCGGCGTGCCGATCCTGGCCGCATAATCAACGCCGTTGTGCGCCCGTATCTTATTGAGTATTGGGTGCTTGCGCTGCGTGTCAAAGCCGGAACTGATGCGTATAAAGTCTACCGGCGTGCTTAAGAAAGCTTTGCGCATAGGCCTGCCTTCAGGGCTGTAATAATTGATATTACCTGCGTCATCTTTATAGCGGATGGCGGTTAAGATACGGCCTTGATTGACAAATTCGGCGGCGACAATTCGGCTCTCGAATGAATCATTGTTGCCGCCGGTTTCCTCATAAACAACGGTGAATTGGTCGCCCTGGCGCAAGTTGGTGGCAAAGTCGATGTCCCATGCGAAAACATTGGCCAGCTGCAAAACCAACTCGGTAGTCAATCCCGCTGTCAGGCCTGCCGACGACAGCGAGGTGTTAACGACGCCGTGTGTGCTGGTGATGTGGCGGGGCGTTTCAAGACGGTCATTCGTTGAGCGATCAACCAGGACATTGTTGTTACGGGGCGCTACCGGGATAGTGTTATTGGGCGCTACCAGCGAGTGTATGCGTTCGTTTTCGCTAGGCGCGTATGAGTTATCCTGGGCTTCCTGAGCCAGCAAAATATCTTCGCTGGCAAAGATCGGCGATGATTTACGGGCGCTATGGCTGGAATATAAAGTGGTTCTTTTTCGGTGATTAACAAAACCGGCTACCGGCGTCTCTATGGCGTGTTTTTTACGCGCGCTAATATGCCCCGCCGTCGCTTTGACGCCTTTGGCTGCAACATTGGCGTGTTTGGCACGGATAGGTTTAGCATGAGCCGATTTAGCGTAACCTGTGGTGCTGACAAAAGCTAAACCTAGCCATAATAATAAGGTTGTATAAAATTTATTTTTCACGAGACCTTAGCTAAGTAGTTGGAATGTATTCAAAATAGGATTTCTCAAGTGTGTACTGAAAGCCATTNNCCGGTTTTACCAATTACAGTCGCATTAAAAATATTTATTCGGCCGCATAGTCCATTAATTCTATAATGATGCTTTTAAAAAAACCTGAGTTTGGAGTAAGACATTGCAAGAGGATGTATTGGCAACCCTGCTAAGAGGGACGGATGAAGTTTTAGTCGAGCACGAATTAATCAAAAAGCTGCAAGAGGGGCGGCCGTTGCGGATTAAGGCGGGTTTTGACCCGACCGCGCCGGATTTGCATTTGGGGCATACCGTGCTCATCAACAAATTAAAGCAGTT
>PMJA01000171.1 GCA_003158415.1 Methylobacter sp. | reverse complement strand
GGTGCAGTTCATGATGGTGTGGCAGCGGTACAGTTTGAACGGATCTTCCAGTTCATCAAGACGCGCGCCGGTGTTTTCGTCACGGCTGTCGATTAGCCAGCGATAGGCTTGCAATAAAACGGCCGGGCCTAAATAACGCTCGCTGTTCCACCAGTAACTGGGGCAACTGGTAGAGCAACAGGCGCACAACACGCATTCGTAGAGTCCGTCCAGCTTGGCGCGGTCTTCTTTGCTTTGCAGGCGTTCGCTATCTGCGGGCGCGGGCGTTTGCGTTTCTATCCACGGCTGGATGGAGGCGTATTGCGCGTAAAAATGGGTCATGTCCGCTACCAGATCATTAACCACCTGCATGTGAGGCAGCGGAAAGATCTTGATGGTGTCAGGATAAGAATCGATGGCTTTGGTACAGGCCAGGGTGTTCTTGCCGTTAACCATCATCGAACACGAACCGCAAACGCCTTCACGGCAGGAGCGCCGGAACGTTAAGGTGCTGTCGATTTCATTCTTGATTTTCAGGATCGCGTCCAGCACCATCGGGCCGCAACTGTCCATATCCAGTTCGTAATTATCGACGCGCGGGTTTTCGCCGGAATCGGGATCCCAACGGTAGACTTCAAAACGACGGACATTTTTTGTGCCTTGCGGCGCTTTAAAGGTTTTGCCTTCGATCAATACCGAATTTTTCGGCAAAGTAAACTCAGCCATTAGTAAACCCTCTNNAGCCAGGTCAAGGTGTGTTTCATCCAGTTGGCGTCGTCACGCTTAGGGTAATCTTCCCGTGCATGTCCGCCCCGGCTTTCGTGGCGGTTACCGGCGGCGTTAATCGCTACGCTGGCTTGGCTGAGTAGGTTGTCCAGCTCCAGGGTTTCGACCAGATCGGTGTTCCAGATCAGCGATTTATCCTTGACGCCCACATCGGCAAACGATTGTTTAATTTCCGCCATAGCGGCTATGCCTTCATCTAGCGTGGCTTGGGTTCTAAATACCGCCGCCTTGGTTTGCATGGTTTTTTGCATCGCCAGACGTATGTCCGAAGTAGTGCGGCTGCCGTTGGCATTGCGGATGTTATCGAAACGCGCCAGCGCTTTATCGCAGGCGGTCTTGGCCAACGGCTTTTGCGCCGTGCCGGGTTTGATCAACTCCGCGCAACGGATGGCGGCGGATCGTCCGAACACCACGATATCCAGCAACGAGTTTGAACCCAAGCGGTTCGCGCCGTGTACGGATACGCAGGCCGCTTCGCCGATAGCCATCAGACCCGGTACGACTTTATCGGGATTGTCGCCGTCCAGCGTCACCACTTCGGCCTTATAGTTGGTGGGTATGCCGCCCATGTTGTAATGCACGGTGGGCAAAACCGGTATCGGTTCTTTGGTGACATCGACACCNNTCTATATGTAGATACAGGTGATCTTTGAGCTTGCCGACACCGCGCCCTTCATTAATCTCAATCGTCATGGCGCGACTGACGACGTCGCGCGAGGCCAAATCCTTGGCGGAAGGCGCATACCGTTCCATAAAACGTTCGCCTTCCGAATTGGTCAGGTAACCGCCTTCGCCCCTGACACCTTCGGTAATCAAACAGCCTGCGCCGTAAATGCCGGTCGGGTGAAACTGGATAAATTCCATATCCTGCAAAGGCAAACCGGCGCGCAGCACCATGGCATTGCCGTCGCCGGTTACGGTATGGGCGGACGTGCAGGAAAAATACGTGCGCCCGTAACCGCCGGTGGCCAGAACGGTCACATGCGCCTTGAATAAATGTAGCGAGCCGTCATCCAGACACCACGCCAGTACGCCGCGACATTCGCCGTCTTCCATAATCAAATCGAGCACGATGTATTCGACAAAGAATTCGGCATTCTGCTTTAACGCCTGTTGATACAGGGTTTGCAAAATAGCATGACCGGTTTTATCGGCCGCCGCGCAAGTCCGTTGCGCCGTGCCTTTACCGTAATCCGTGGTCATGCCGCCGAAGGCGCGTTGATAAATCTTGCCTTCCGGCGTCCTCGAAAAAGGCACGCCGTAATGTTCCAGTTCGATCACCGCCGCCATGGCTTCCCGGCACATGTATTCGATGGCATCCTGATCGCCCAGCCAGTCCGAGCCTTTGACCGTGTCGTACATGTGAAAGCGCCAGTCGTCTTCGCCCATATTGCCTAAAGCGGCGCTGATGCCGCCTTGCGCGGCCACGGTATGACTGCGGGTAGGAAATACTTTGGTGAGACAGGCTGTTTTCAAGCCTTTTTCCGCCATGCCTAAAGTAGCGCGAAGTCCCGCGCCGCCTGCACCGACCACAACCACATCATAGCTATGTTCAATAATTTTATAATCCGTCGACATAAGTTAGCCTATTAATAATATGCGAAACACCGCAATCAACGCCGCCAGCGCCAGCACCAGAAAACTCAAGTTTACCGTCCAGACTGCAACAATTTTGATCCCTTCGGCGGCGATATAATCTTCAATAACCACCTGCAAACCCAAGGCTGCGTGGTAAAAAACTGCAAGCACCCAGGCGATTATGCCTACCGTATTAACCGGCGATGTCAGCCACGCCACCGTTTGTTGATAAGGCGCATGAAAGCTCAATTCAAGAAAAGTGATTAACCAGTAAGATAAGGGAATCAGCGCCACTGCGGTGACCCGCTGCATCCACCAATGAGACGTGCCCGCTTTTGCGGAACCTAAGCCGCGTACCCGGGCTAAGGGCGATCGATAATCCATAAATACTCCTGACTCAGAAAACTATTAAGGTGACTAGGGTAAGCGCTAGTGAGCAACCCAGTTCGATCAATGCGTAGCGATCCATAGTATCGCGGTCGAAACTTCGTCCCGCATCCCAGATTAAATGGCGCACGCCGTGACATAAATGGAAAAACAGCGCGTATAGAAAGCCCCAATAGATTAGCTTAACCAGCCATACGCCCGCTAACGCCTGCATTGTTGCATAGCTGGCAGCGCCCCCGGCGACCGATGAAACAATAGCGACAAAAAAGATTAATCCGGCTGATAACATCACGCCGGTCATGCGGTGGGTAATGGAAATAATGCCGGTTAACGGCAGCCTGTAGACTTGCAGATGGGGCGAGGTGGGTCTGTTACTCTGTGTTGTCATGGTCTTATCCGGATATGGTTTCTGGCTACCCACTTAAAGGCGGAATCTATTCAAGGTTTAACCTCAAACAATCCCGCATTAAGTGCATAGCCCTGTTTTAGTTACGTTCTTTTTGGGTGATAGCGCCGGTGCGGTCTACAACCACGCTCCAGTCATTGCTGGAGGCGTTAACGACCAGATCATATTCTTCGCCGGCGCCGTTAGGGTTTACCACTAAGATCGCATCTTTAATGGTATAGGTATCGAAAACCGCTTTCAAATTATCATAGGCGACAGCGGGCATCATGTTGGCGCCTTGAACGTTATCGGCGTTAACAAAAAAATGGCCGTTATTAGCTCTATACAATTCAATGAACGCCTCTTTATCCTTCTCTTCCTTAAAAGTGATTTCGTATAAGGCTTGCTTGAAATGCGTTTTCTTGGTTGCGGAAATGTCGATAGCATTCGGATGTTTTTTGTAAAACTGCTCTAGTACCGGGGCGGGAATAGCGTCTTTAGCCACCGCTTCAGCATTAGCGGAAACCGAAGACAGCGCCAGCACTAAAAAGCCCGGAATTAAGAAATAGTTACGCATAGTTGTATGTACCTACAATGGATTGTAATAAATGGGTCGTTGTTGGCTATTATATTAGATTTTATGGTGTTTCTCTTAACAATTGTTACCGGCGTTTTTTTAAGCCCTTCCATAATCTGGATAAGGAGCATAGAATCTCTCCCATGCCAATAAAACCAAAAAACATAACTAACATGGCAAAAAATCCGCAAGCTGCAAACCCATCAAAGTCCGAAAGCCTCATAGCCGCATTCAGCCTGCTCGGTATATGCGGCTATCTGGCGCTGAGGTATGCGTTGGATAGGGGGCAGGAAGTCTATACGCTGATGGTCAATGCCGCTTTGACTACCGCCATCGAAAGCGTTTACCAAGGACATATAAGTTTCTCTGTTACGCCGGTGCAACTGCCGCTGCTGGCCGTTCTGGTGCTAGGCGGCATTCCTTTGATTTACCAGCTCATCGTAAAATGTTTCCGGGGGGATTTTGGCGCCGATTTGCTGGCAGGCCTGTCCATAGTCACTGCCGTTTTGCTGGATGAATACCTGGCCGGAAGTTTAGTGGTATTAATGCTGTCCGGCGGCGGCGCGCTTGAACACTATGCTGTGCGCAAAGCTTCATCGGTTCTTGAAGCACTTTCCAAACGCATGCCGTCAGTCGCGCATAGGAAATCGGGCGATACCTTGACCGACATAGGCACGGAACAGGTGCATATAGGCGATACCTTGTTGGTGCTTCCGCATGAAATCTGCCCGGTAGACGGCACTGTGCTGGAAGGGTCCGGCACTATGGATGAATCCTATTTGACCGGCGAGCCTTATCAGATGTCGAAAACCATAGGTTCGCAGGTTTTATCCGGCGCCATTAACGGCGATTCGGCGTTAACGATACGCGCGGATAAGCTGTCCGTTGATTCGCGTTATGCCAAAATTATGGAAGTCATGCGCTCATCCGAGCAGTATCGCCCCAACATCCGGCGGCTGGGCGATCAACTGGGCGCGCTGTACACGCCGCTAGCCGTCATTATTGCACTGACTGCTTGGGCTATGAGCGGGGATGTCATCCGTTTTCTGGCGGTACTGGTAGTGGCTACGCCCTGTCCTTTGCTGATTGGCATACCCGTCACCATTATCAGCTCCATTTCGCTGGCGGCGCGGCGCGAAATCATCATCAAAAATCCGGCTATCCTGGAAACCATCGGCACTTGCCGCACCGCCATATTTGATAAAACCGGCACGTTGACTTATGGCCGTCCCTCGCTGACCGCCTTAATACCCGAAAAAAACCAAAACCCGCAGGACATCTTAACCCTGGTCGCCAGTCTGGAACGCTATTCCAAACATCCGCTCTCCGGTGCGATAGTTAAAGCGGCGCAAAAAGCGGGCTTAAATCTATTAAGCGTCAGCCATATCGCCGAACTGCCCGGCAAGGGCCTTACCGGCACGGTGATGGGACACCAACTGCAAATCACCAGCCGTAAAAACGTGGTTGAAACCCATCCTGATACGGTTAAAGAATTGCCCCCCATCACCGGCGGCCTGGAATGTATTGTGCTGATTGACGGCCGTTATGCTGCAACCTTGCAGTTTCGGGATGAAGTGCGTATCGACAGTTCTTCTTTTATCAATCACTTACGACCAAACCACTTGTTTGACAAGGTGATGCTGGTGTCCGGCGACCGGGAATCCGAAGTGCGCTACTTGGCCGAACAAGTTGGCATTAAACAGGTTTACTTTAGCCAAAGCCCGGAACAGAAACTGGAATTGGTGCGCAAAGAAACCCAAACCGCAAAAACCGTATTTCTGGGTGACGGCATTAACGATGCGCCCTCGCTAACGGCAGCGACCATTGGCATCGCCTTCGGTCAAAACAGCGACATTACCGGTGAATCGGCAGATGCGGTGATCATGGACAGCTCGCTGTTAAAAGTCGACGAGCTTTTTCATATCGGTGCGCGCATGCGCAAGATCGCCTTGCAAAGCGCCGTAGGCGGCATGGCGTTGAGTTTGATCGGCATGGTACTAGCAGGCTTGGGTTATCTTACGCCGGTAGTCGGTGCTGTAGCCCAGGAAATCATAGATGTCCTGGCGGTATTAAACGCCTTAAGAGCTGCCCTTCCGCCGAAAACGCTGTCGGATTTTTAGCGATAGCTCAAACCAGTTCTTTTGGCGTCTCAATTCTGCCGCTTAGGCTTTTTGCCAGGCGTCAAAGCCGCCCGCCATCGACAACACATTGTTATAACCCAGCTGCTGCAGGGTCTGCGCCGCCAAGGCAGAACGTCCGCCCGTGCGGCAATAAATCAGCACCGCTTTAGATTTGTCCGCCAGTTCGGGACTGTTGCCGATTTTAAATTCCAAAACGCCACGAGGTAGGAGCAGCGCATTAACGATATGTCCGGCGGCGTACTCGCTCTCTTCGCGCGTGTCGACAACAACGATATTGCCCTCCGCCAGCAGTTGTTTGGCAGTGGTCACCGTCACTTCGGTAATCTGTTGTTTAGCTACTGCGACCATGTCTTGAGGCGTGATGTCATTGCGAACGGGACGCGCAGCCTCTCTCACCGCAATAGCGTCCTGGCGTTCGTTTTCATCCAAACCGCAATAACGGTTGGCAGGTACGGCGGCATCAATTAACCGGGGCTTAGGCAGATTTAAGCCGTTCATAATCTCAATAAACTGCTCGCGCGTTTTTCCGGCCAGTCGCGGATTACTCGTGCGTTCCTGCATGATGCTGCTGACCCAGCGTCCTTGATAATCATGACCGGGATAAACCAGCGTCTCATCCGGCAAGGTAAATAACCGTTGAGTAATGCAATCATAAAGCGCACCGGCATCGCCGCCCTGAAAATCGGTGCGTCCACAACCGCCAATCAATAAAGAATCGCCGGTAAAAACCCGGTCACGCCATAAAAAAGAAATACTGCCGGGCGTATGTCCAGGCGTAGCAATTACTTTAAGTTGCTCGTTATCACCTAATTTAAAAATATCGCCATCCTGAATTTGAACATCTGCTGTCTCTGCACCGCAGAGTTGGCTAACTGCGGTTTGTGCGCCTAACAGTTGACGTAAAAGTCCGCTTGCAGTTATGTGGTCAGCATGAACATGCGTTTCCAGTGAATATTTTAGCTGTAAGCCATGCGCTTCCAGCAGGGCGATGTAGTCATCAATGTGGGTGTTGACTGGATCAATAAAAATAGCCTCTTTACTAAAAGAATCAGCAATTAAATAGGTATAAGTCCAGGTTTCTTTATCAAATAATTGTTTGAATATCATGATGTTGCCTCCGAATTTTGTGTGAAGAATTAATTTAATTTGGTATTACGCCTTTCAAGGGCTGAATCTCTGAATTACCAAAAGCCGGGGCTGACAGGGGATAGAGTAGATTGATCCGGTGCCCTTGCGGATTAGCTGTCATTTTAGGCAGGGTTTTCAAATAACGCACGACAATTTCGCTAACATCCAACGGGTTGCCTTTTTCGTCTTTCACAACATCAATGGCACTGCCGGGTGTGGCGCAAGATCCGCAGTTGTTGATGGTCTTGGGATCATCCGCATACCAGTAGCCTGCGACGGAATACGGCACTGATGGCGCATGCGGTGCAACGTATTTACCCTCATCTTTTGGATCAATCGCTTTCCCGCCGATCTTGATGTTCGAACCACTTGAGCCATAAGACGCATACACATCCAAATCGAAGGTCACGTTGCTGTAGCCGAACATCCACCCACCTGTCCAAAGGCCCGGTACCGTAGAGAACGAGCCACGGGTAGAATTCTCGATCTGTTTTTTGAGCTGATTGCCAAAGATCGGATAAACCTTGGCAATGCGTGCACCTATAGGCAAATAGTGGTAAATATCCGACATGGTTATCGGGCCAGGTACAACATGGGTACCGTAACGAAAACCACGAATGGTCGCAAAATCAGAACCGGCAGCCCAACGCATGGCATCAACAATCAAGTCGTGAGAACTGCCCTCAATAACACCAGGATTATCCGTTTTGCTATCGGTGAAATTTGAACGGTGCAAAGCGGTAGCGGTAAAGCCCACCACGGTATCTACCGGACGCAGTAGGGTACTGGTGTTGCCACCAATAGTTGCGGTCTGACCTACAACAAAAGTGTTGCTTACAAAAGGTGCGCGTACTTCTGCAACCTTGCGCGCGACT
>PMJA01000331.1 GCA_003158415.1 Methylobacter sp. | reverse complement strand
ATGTACGCCGCTAATAACATCGCCAAAGGCATCGTCAAATATGCCAACTCAGGCAGTGTGCGTTTAGCCGGTTTAATCTGCAACTCGCGTGAAACAGCGCGTGAAGATGAATTGATCTCGGCTCTGGCGGCAAAAATCGGCACCACGATGATTCACTTTGTACCGCGTGACAATGTTGTACAGCGCGCTGAAATTCGTCGTATGACCGTTATCGAATACGAACCAGAACATAAACAAGCGCAAGAGTACCGTGATTTAGCGATAAAAATTCGTGATAACAAGAATTTTGTCATTCCCACGCCTATCACGATGGATGAACTGGAAGAATTAATGATGGAATTCGGCATCATCGATGATGTAGACGAATCTATCGTTGGTGTATCAGCTGCCGCAGAAGCGGGCGCATAAATAAAGAAAAAGTCTTAGAGGCGCAAAACTTGCGTCTCTAAGGATTCTTGTCCTTAAACCTGTCTGTTGGGGGATTACCCACGGCATAAGTAGGAGACACTCATGGCTGCTCTAACAAGAGAAGAGACCGAAGCGCTGATTCAAGAAGTGCTGGAAGTCTATCCAGAACAAGCAAGGAAAGATCGCGCTAAACATTTAGCGGTTAACGATCAATCCATAGAAAAATCCAATAAATGTATTACCTCAAACCGTAAATCCCAGCCCGGTGTGATGACCATCCGTGGATGCGCTTACGCCGGTTCCAAGGGCGTGGTTTGGGGTCCGATTAAAGATATGATTCATATCTCGCATGGCCCGGTCGGTTGCGGACAGTATTCCCGCGCTGGTCGCCGCAACTATTATGTCGGCACCACAGGCGTCAATACCTTCGGCACCATGAATTTTACGTCCGATTTTCAGGAAAAAGACATCGTTTTCGGCGGCGATAAAAAGCTCGCCAAAATCATGAATGAAATCGAAGAATTGTTTCCGCTGAATAAAGGTATCAGCATCCAATCGGAATGCCCGATCGGTTTGATAGGCGACGATATTGAAGCGGTCGCCAAAAAAGCCAACAAAGAAATCGGCAAGCCTGTTGTGCCGGTGCGTTGCGAAGGTTTTCGCGGTGTTTCCCAGTCTTTAGGTCACCATATTGCTAATGATGCGATCCGTGACTGGGTATTGGAAAACCGTGACGGTGATGATAGCTTTCCGGTCACGCCTTATGATGTCGCTGTTATCGGCGATTACAACATCGGCGGCGATGCCTGGGCATCACGTACGTTGCTGGAAGAAATGGGTTTGCGCGTGGTCGCACAATGGTCTGGCGACGGCACGATTGCGGAAATGGAAAAAACCCCTAAGGTGAAGCTGAATTTGATCCATTGCTATCGTTCAATGAACTACATTGCGCGGCACATGGAAGAAAAATACAAAATCCCCTGGATTGAATACAACTTTTTTGGCCCTACCAAGATTGCCGAATCGTTACGCAAGATTGCCGCGTTGTTCGATGAAACAATTCAAGCAGGCGCTGAAAGAGTTATTCTTAAATACCAGTCCGAATACGATGCGGTTATCGCCAAGTACAAACCACGTCTGCAAGGTAAACGCGTGATGTTATATGTCGGCGGCTTGCGTCCCCGTCATGTGATCGGCGCTTATGAAGATCTAGGCATGGAAGTGGTCGGTACCGGTTATGAATTCGGTCATAACGACGACTATGATCGCACTATCAAGGAAATGGGCAATGCAACCTTGATTTATGACGACGTGACCGGTTATGAATTCGAAGAGTTCGTAAAAAGAGTACAACCCGATTTGATCGGTTCCGGCATCAAGGAAAAGTATATTTTCCAAAAAATGGGCATCCCGTTCCGGCAAATGCACTCCTGGGATTATTCCGGCCCTTATCACGGTTATGACGGCTTTGCCATCTTCGCCCGCGATATGGACATGACATTGAATAACCCTTGCTGGAAACAAGTGAAAGTGCCTTGGAAAACAGAAGAAAGTCCAAAGGTAGCCGTTGCAGTAGGCGCTTAATTTGTAGGGTGGGCAATGCAGTTCTGCCCACCATTAATTATTATTGCGCAATTTTAGGGTGGGCAAAAAAGCCTGCCCACCCTACGATGCAATTTTTTTCCTTCAACCGTCGTCCACAGATTAGTGGCGCGTAGGAGATTATCATGAGTCAAGAAATAGATAACATTCAACCCAGCTACCCGTTATTCCGTAACGATGAATACAAGGACAGTCTGGCTAATAAACGTGAAGCTTATGAAGAGCGTCATCCCCAGGAAAAAATTGATGAAGTCTTTCAGTGGACAACCACAAAAGAATATCAGGAACTCAATTTTAACCGCGAAGCGTTAACGGTAAACCCGGCCAAAGCCTGCCAACCCTTAGGCGCTGTATTGTGTGCGCTGGGCTTTGAAAAAACCATGCCTTACGTACATGGTTCGCAAGGTTGTGTCGCTTACTTCCGTACTTATTTTAATCGTCATTTCAAAGAGCCGGTTGCTTGCGTATCCGATTCCATGACCGAAGATGCAGCTGTTTTCGGCGGACAAAAGAACATGATGGCCGGTTTGGAAAACGCCAAAGCCCTCTATAAACCTGAAATTATCGCCGTTTCTACCACCTGTATGGCGGAAGTTATCGGTGACGACTTAAATGCCTTCATCAATAACGCTAAAAAAGCCGGACATATCGAACAGGAATTTCCAACGCCTTATGCGCATACGCCCAGCTTTGTCGGCAGCCATACTACCGGCTGGGACAATATGTTCGAAGGCATGATCCGTTATTTCACACTGAACCACATGGATGACAAAAAAGTCGGCTCTAACGGCAAGATCAACCTGGTTCCCGGCTTTGAAACATATCTGGGCAATTACCGCGTCATGCACCGCATGATGAAGGAAATGGGCGTCGATTACACCTTAATGAGCGATCCTTCCGAAGTTCTGGATACCCCGGCAGACGGCACGTTCCGTCTCTATGCAGGCGGCACTACCCAGGATGAAATTAAAGACGCGCCTAATGCCATTGATACTTTGCTGCTGCAACCTTGGCAGCTGGAAAAAACCAAAAAGTATGTCCAAACGATATGGCATCAACCCGCTACCGCCATCAACATTCCAATGGGCCTGCAATGGACCGATGAATTTTTGATGAAAATCTCCGAATTGACCGGCAAACCGATTTCCGCTTCGTTGGAACTGGAGCGCGGTCGTCTGGTGGACATGATGACGGATTCGCACACCTGGATGCACGGTAAAAAGTTCTCCTTATATGGCGATGCCGATTTTGTCATGGGTATGACCAAATTCCTGCTGGAAATGGGCGCTGAACCCACCGATGTGTTGTGCAACCATGCCAACAAACGTTGGACTAAGGCGATGGAGAAAATGTTGAAAGACTCGCCTTATGGACAAAAAACGGTAGTCCATACCGGCAAAGATCTATGGCATTTCCGTTCATTGGTATTTACCAATAAACCGGACTTCATGATCGGCAATTCTTATGGTAAATTCATTCAACGTGACACTTTCTATAAAGGCGAAGAGTTTGAAGTTCCATTGATACGCATTGGTTTCCCAATCTTTGATAGACACCATTTGCACAGAATGACTACACTGGGTTATGAAGGCGCTATTTATATGCTGACAACTTTGGTTAACGCCGTACTGGAGCAATTGGATAAAGAAACCAAAGGCATGGGTACGACCGACTATAACTACGATTTGATTCGTTAACAAAATCCCCCTAGCCCCCTTTTACAAAGGGGGAATAGTCTGTATTCCTTTGTAAAGAGACACAGATCAGTTCCCCCCTTTAAAAAAGGGGGGGTAGGGGGGATTTATCCATGCGTGTAAACGGAGAACTCCATGCCTAGTGTCATGTTGAAAAAGAATGCGGAAGGCAAGTTAGTCTTCTACGTGCCCAAGAAAGATTTGGAAGAAGTGGCGGAATCCGTTGAATTCGATAGCCCCGAACGCTGGGGTGGCGAGGTTTTACTCAGCGACGGTTCAAAGTATTATTTTGAACCGCAGGATGGGCAGCCCGATTTCCCCGTTACCTTACGCGCAAAACGTTTAGATTCAGGAGAATAATCATGGCCTTATATATTGTTGAAGCGGATTGCATTTCATGCGGCGACTGCCTGCCTGTGTGTCCGACCGATTCCATCACCGAAGGTGCTATCGTTTTTAAAATCGACAAAAAAACCTGCACCGAATGCGAGGGAGATTTTGACATACCCCAGTGTGTCAAAGTATGTCCTATTGATAACTGCATCTTGCCGTTAGTGGCATAAACCCATGAACAGCCAGGGTACGATCTCAAGAGAACTGGCTTTACGTATCGGGCTGGCCGCCCGCGCTTTGCCCGATACGGATGCCAAACGCCTGTTTAAGGTATTGACCGACTGCGTGGGTTTACCGCTAACGGAAGAAAAAATCAGCGGCATCAACCTGCATGCGCTTAAAACCGCTCAATCCGGGGAATTTTCCAACATTGAGGAGGGGCTACTGAAAAAGGCTATGCACCTGCTTAAACATGATGCGGAAACCTTGGTAACACTGAAACCGACCATCATGCCTTATGTCGATGGCGACATGCCGGGCTCAGTGCGCATAGCCTGCGCCAGCAATGATGCCGTCAACGTCGACGGGCATTTCGGTTCCTGTAGTCAATTCATGATTTATCAGGTGTCGGCCGATGACGCACGCTTAATCGACAGCCGTAACACGGATAGTCCCGAAGGTTTGGATTCGGATGATAAAAACCGCTACAGAGCAGAGTTGATTCATGATTGCAAAGTCATTTATATGGCCTCAGTGGGCGGCCCGGCGGCGGCAAAAATCGTCAAACTGGGCATACACCCGATGAAACTGTCGAGCGTGGAATCCATAGCCGATATTATCGCCCAGCTACAAACCGTCATTGCCGGCACGCCGCCTCCCTGGCTGGCTAAAGCCATGGGCATAGACGCCGCCGACCGGTTCAGATTTGAAAGAGAGGCGACAGGATGATCAGCATAGAACAAGTTCACGCCATCGCGTCAAAAATCGAAAGCGCAGGCATCAATGAAGCCACGGTTTCCGAACTAAGGCAGGAGTATCACCCTGTCCATTTTACTTATTGTATGGATGATGATCTGCCCAATAATAAGCCTGTTTTTGAGCATAACGATTTTAATCTGTATTTGATTGACGGCCGGGAGCACTGTCTGTGCCTGACTAACGATTATGACACCGCAACGGGTATTGTCGTTGCAGAAGTCATCGCTGACTGACCGGAATTGCTGATGCCTGGTCGAGTAAGCCCTGTCAGCGTTCCTGTTGCGGATTGCAGTCTGTGTCCTTTTCGCGGTAAAACGCTGTTAATGGGGCGCTGCATGCCCGGCGATACCTGCGTATTTGTTGAAAGCGGTCGACAGATAGACCGTTTTTTTCGTGTTAACCCAGCTTACGCCGAGCAATATTTGCACGACAGCTTTTGGGAAAGACGCGCGATTGCCGTCCGTTACGCGCCGCAAAAATCGTTGACCGGGCTGATATATGATGAAGATGAGGTGGTTAGGCGCGCCGTCGCCTATCGTCTGCCGCAATCTCAGCTCAATCTGCTGATGGCCGATTCCGACCGGGAAGTGCGCATGACCGTCGCCGACCGCATCGCGCTTGAAGACCTGGAAAAACTGGCTAACGACCCGGACTACATCGTCAGGTTAACCGTTGCCCGGCGACTGCCGACAGGGCGCTTGTTCCGGCTGATACGCGATACCGATTTGCAGGTCAGGAAAGTGGTGGCCGAACGCTTGCCCGAAGTCAGCCTGGGGCTAATGGCGCATGACGATGCGCCGGAAGTCAGGCGTATACTCGCCGAGCGCATGAGTGCTGAAGATGCCGTAATGCTGTTAAACGACCGCGACTGGGTGGTGCGCTATACCGCTGCCCAGCGCGTTGCACCGGAGGCATTGATCTGTCTGCTTGACGATCCCGAACCGGATGTCAGGGCGGCGGTGCAGGAGCGATTAACTAACTATGCCCACGGGGCAGATGGGAACGAGAAATAGGAACCCTACTATGGCAGATCAACCTTTTCAACTGGATGGACAACAGCTGGCAAAGCTCTGTAAGCAAACCTTGCCCGGTCAGGATGACGACATTTTACTCGCCAAACTGCAAGCGCTTAACCCGGACTATCCTATACGTTTAGCCAGAATAGGCGACGAATGGTACCGGTTGGGCGGCATCGTGGATATGGAAGGCAACCGGATTGCCGGTGATTTGATTGAATGGACAGAAAGAACCTATATCGAATGCGGCAAAAATCTGCAAACCCTGATTGATCATGCACGGGAACAAAAGCTGATTGCCACGCGGCAAACNNGAAGATTTAGAAGAATTTATTGATCCACTGGAGCCGGAATATATAGAAACATTCTGTATTGGAACCTCACGTTATTCTTATCGACGTAAAACTGACGTGGCGATTTTCATGGATGAAATCAATAAATATCATATCCAAGAACATCCGGTACAACGCTTTATGGATGACTGGAACCGAAGTAGCGCTTTGCAAAAAGCGGTGCTTTCCGATGACTGGATTGTTCGGCCTTTTCGGCATACCGGACGCTTTGGAGAGCAGCAAATTAACGTTGAAATCGTCAATACCCAGCGAAAAAACGTGCCGCAATTGGACGATATTAGCGGCAAAAAAGGCGTGTCATTGCATAACCTGTTAACCCGTTTTGACCGTCAGGCCGGTTATCCATTTGCCTGGTTCTTTTATATGGTAAAAGGCAAACTGGTTACCCCGCAAAGTGGCGTCGCGGTTTTTAAAGATATAAGCGGAGATTTTTCTTATTTACCGGAACGTGATGTCGCAGTATTAAAAGATTGGATCAACACGCCTTATAGCGTGTAGCAGTAACTTAAGGATTTTCATCAACCGCTTTGTTCATGCAAAGCACAACTTAAACACTTAGGAGTAAACACTATGTCAATTGCACAAATAAAAGCTTTCTCTGAACACTCAAAAACAGATCCTGAATTGAAAGAAAAACTGTTAGCGGTACAAAAAATCAGGGAACTCATCGCGTTGGGCAAAGAATATAACTTTGAACTGGATGAGGTAGAACTTTATCCACCCAACGAACCGCAATTTGTCGAAGAACAACTTTCTGAAAGAATGGCTAAGGCATTGCTGAGAGTTTAGGGGGTAGGGCGGGCAACGCTTTTCTGCCCACCCCATTGATGCGTTCAGTTGAACCACTGCCCACAGTTAGCAGTGAAAACTCCCTCTCCAGCGGGAGAGGGTTGGGGTGAGGGGAGCTCAACTCAACACAGAAAACCTTTTAAAATCCCCTTCGTCCCAACCCGGCACCTCGCTACGCTCTCCCTCAAGGGAGAGCGTAGCGAGGTGCCGGGGCTAAGTTACTTAACTGTGGGCAGTGACGTCAGAGCGTGTGAACTATACAATCTTTGTATAAATCAGTGAATCTGCGACTGCTTTTATAAAGAATTGAGCTGAATAGCGTGCCGTCTTAACGTTGAATCTTCGGGTAACACTGGGCTTGCCGATGAGGCGACCGGCTCCCCTTGACTAATTTTAGCTTTGACCACAGGTTTAGCGATAACTTCAGCTTGCTGTATTTTTTGAGCCGCTGTTTTTTTATGGTCATCAAAACGATGCTGTAAACGCTCAATTGCCGCAGGCTCGCTTAGGCATTGATCTATTTCAGCATGGATTAACGCATCATAATGACGGCTTAATGTTGAGTCTGTAGGTCTTGCCGGATTAAGCGCGTCGATTATCGCGTGCAAATGGGCGAGATAATGTCGTCTCAGCGTTGAATCTTGAGGAAGGTGGTCATTGCTGTTGTCTTTGTGAGCTAAAGCTACTGTCTTAACGCCGGGTGATGTGACAATAACTTCAACAGCAGGCTTAGACGCTATTACCGGCTCCGGTAAAGCTTCTTTTTCAAGTTCAGCGTTTACGATAGGCTTAACGACAGGTTTGTTTTCCTGCGTCGGTGCTTTTGGGGCAGTTGCCGGGTTTGCTTTTTCGGCCGATCTTTTTCGGGCGTTAGAAACAATCGCCAGCACAACTAAAACGGCTACGATTGCGATTACAAATTCAAACATAATTACGATCCTTTAAGAAGAAAAAAGAGGCTGCCCATCGATTTTCTGATACCGGCAGCCGCTAAAACTATCAATCGGTCAAACTATACCATTTGTAGCTTAAGTTGGCGACAATTGGCAAAATAAAAACCCATAAAAGCGTATGGATATTGATCATCAAGTCGCCAAGCGGCGCTGCCAGACGGCGATTTTTGCTTTTAAATAATCCTGATTAATAGTGGTTAGCTGACGTTGTTTTAACAAGCGTTTACCGGCTACCCAAACATCGGTCACTTGCTGTCGACTGGCGGCATAAACGATTTGCGAAACCGGACAATATAAAGGTTGCGTTTCCAGATAAGATAAATCGACGGCAATCACATCGGCGGCCTTGCCTACGCTAAGCGACCCGCAACGATCCTCCAGCCCCAAAGCTTTAGCGCCGTTAATGGTAGCCATGCGTAACGCCGTCACCGCCGGAATGGCGCTGGCGTCACC
>PMJA01000353.1 GCA_003158415.1 Methylobacter sp. | reverse complement strand
TTTTGCAACAAAAACTGGCGATAACTAAGTTCGGGTATATCCGCCGCCAGCAACAGCTCGGCTTGTTTGCGATTGCTGATGTCATGCAACGGCAGCGCTTTTAACGCCGCTATCAGCTTGTTAAAGCAGTGCGTATAACTGACGGGAGCAATATCTGCGACAATCAGCTTATGCACACGTTCCGGGTGATTAAGCGCAAACCACATCGCCACTTTTCCGCCCATGCTGTGCCCCAGTATAGCGGCTGCCGTTAAGTTTTGATCGTCCATAAACTGCAACAGATCGGCGGCCATGGACGGATAATCCATGACCGGATGATGCGGCGACGCGCCGTGATTGCGCATATCCAGTACATAAACATGAAACTTGGCGGCCAGTTTTTCCGCCACCTGCCGCCAGTTGCGCGAGGAGGCGAAAAACCCGTGCAGGATAATCAGCGGCGTAGCATCGGGATTGCCCAGTTCTTCAAAGGCTAATTCGACTGTTTCCATCAGACAAAAGCGGCGAACAATACGCCCATCAAGCCGCCGAAAAAGCCGCCCCACACCACCAGCCAGCCCAAATGCTCATGGATAATGGCCTCAACCATTTCCTTAACCAGTTGCGGCGTTAATTCGTTCAGGCGCTTGTCGATGACGGTTTCTATTTTATCGATAATATCGACGCCGATTCTATGCGCATCCAGGCCTTCCTTGAGCGCGGCTTTAAAGCGGTCGGACTCAATCATGTCCACCAGCGTGATTTTCATTTTTTCGGTAAACGGTTCCTTTAACGGCACTAGGGCTTCCGCGCCGCCCATCATCAGCAACATGCCGCCGAAAGACGAATCCATAATCGACGAAACCAGGCTTTCATAAATCCTATCGTAATCGACGGCATTTAAAAAAGGTTCCAGATTCAGCATCTTACTGCCTTGCTGCTCTTCCGTTTCTATAAACTGCTCAATGTTGTTGACGGTAAAAAACTGCTGCATCATCAGTTGCTTGATGGACAGTTTAAATTCCTCAAAGCGGTCGGGTATCACACCGGAACCGTAACAATACGGCACTTTCTCAAATAGCATGTGTATCGCCAGCCAATTGGTGACCGCCCCGGACAGCGCAAAAAATCCGATGGATTTGATTAAATCCGGCAAGATTGGGCTGATAAAGCCGAGGATAATAACGGCGATGGCGACTAAGTTGGTGGCAATACTTTTATTCAAGGGTTTCATGTTTCTTATCAATATTGAGTTCGTGTTTTGTTGCCACAGATTCACCGATTTTCATAGTTCTCACACTCCAGCGACTGCCTACAGCTAAGTAACTTAGCCCCTTCTCCAGCGGGAGAAGGCTGGGATGAGGGGGATTTTAAAGGGTTTTCTTGTTTTGAGTTCCCCTCACCCCAACCCTCTCCCGCTGGAGAGGGAGTTTAATCCGTGAATCTGTGGCATTTGTGTTTACATAGAAATAACTACCGTTTTTTAATAAAAAGATCGGTAATTGTGCCTTCAAGGATTTCTGCCGACAGCCCTAATGTTTCGGCCAGCGTAGGATGCGCATGCACTGTTAACGCCAGATCTTCGACATTCGCACCCATTTCCAAGGCCAGCACGGCTTCTGCAATCAGCTCACCGGCGTTGGTGCCGACGATACCCGCGCCTAAAATGCGCCCGGTTTTTTTACTGCTGAGTAATTTGGTCACACCTTCCTTACGGCCTATGCTTAAAGAACGACCGCTGGCCGCCCACGGAAACGCGGCTTTGTCATAGTCTATGCCTTGCGCTTTGGCGTCGTTTTCACTCAAACCCATCCACGCGATTTCAGGATCGGTATAAGCGACCGACGGTATCGTCAACGCCTGCCATTCGGTGGCCTTGCCTGCAATCACTTCGGCGGCTATTTTGCCCTCATGCGTGGCTTTATGCGCCAGCATCGGGTTGCCGACGACATCGCCTATCGCGAATATATTTTTTACATTGGTGCGCTGCTGTTTATCGACAGCGATAAAGCCCCGCTCATCGACATTAACTCCGGCTTTATCGGCAGCTATTAAATGGCCGTTTGGCCTGCGGCCTACCGCAACCAGCACTTTATCGAAAACCTCCGATTCCGGTGCGGCTTTACCATCAAATGTGACTTTCAAGCCGTCCGCCGAAGGTTCTATGCTGCTGACGCTAGTTTCCAGAAAGATATTGTCATAGTCTTTTTTAATTTTCGTCATCAGCGGCCTGACCAAGTCCTTGTCGCAGCCGGGGATGAGCTGCTCCTGCATTTCGACTATCGTGATTTTACTGCCCAGCGCGTGATAAACCGTCGCCATTTCCAGGCCGATAATGCCGCCGCCGACGATCAACAGTTTTTTGGGGATGTCCTCAAGCTTGAGCGCATCGGTAGAGTCCATCAACCGCGAATCGTCATTGGGAAAGCCCGGAATTTTTACCGGTTGCGAGCCGACGGCGATAATGGCCTGCTCGAAGGTTATCTGCTCTGAGCCTACCTGCACTTGCGTATCCGATACGAATTGCGCCGTGCCCTGAATTATCGTGACGTTGCGCTGTTTTGCCAACGCCGCCAAGCCGGAATTTAATTGGGCGCTGACTTTGTTTTTCCAGTCGCGCAATTCTTCAAGGTTAATTTCCGGCGCGACAAATTTAATGCCCGCCGGGCTTAATTCCTTGGCTTCATTGAGCACATGAGCAACATGCAGTAACGTTTTCGACGGGATACAGCCGACATTCAAACAAACGCCGCCCAACACCGGAAAACGTTCGACCAGAATCACCTGCTTACCTAAATCAGCCGCGCGAAACGCCGCCGTATAACCGCCGGGGCCGCCGCCCAGCACCAGAACTTGTGTTTTCAATTGCATACCTTTTCAGTCAGTTGAGTTTACACCAGCATTTTAGCTGGATCATTAGGGGGTGTTTTTGATTATTGGGCTTCATTCCATTCAATCAACGCGAGCTAAATTTTACGCCTTGGCTTATTATAGGGCTTAAATATACTTATAGTCGGCGTGGATTTCCGTTTCGCTTATTTTACGCGCCATCGCCAACATCATCATTATTATTAATCTAACACGACATTATGCTCATACAGTGGTATCCCGGTCACATGCACAAGGCCAGCAAAGAGATCAAGGAAACCCTGCCCCAGGTTGACTTGATGATTGAAATTCTGGACGCCCGCATACCGTTCAGCAGCCAAAACCCGATGCTGACCCGTCTGCGCGGCGATAAACCTTGCATCAAAATACTCAGCAAAAGCGATCTGGCAGATCCTTCGATCACTCAGCAATGGCAAACTTACCTGGAGCAGGAGCAAGGCGTAAAAACTTTGGCCGTTACCGTCGAACAGCCTGAAAAAATACGCCAGCTGACCGATTTATGCCATAAAATGCTGCCTGCCAAGGGTACGGGCGACAAGCCCATACACACACTGATCATGGGCATACCCAATGTAGGCAAATCCACGCTCATCAATATACTGGCGGGACGTATGATTGCCAAGACCGGCAATGAGCCCGCCATCACCAAAATGCAACAGCGCATCGCAATAGGCAACGGGATTATTTTAGTGGATACGCCCGGCCTGTTGTGGCCAAATGTTGAAAATAAAAACAGCGGTTACCGCTTGGCCACCACCGGCGCCATCAAAGACACCGCCATCACCCATGAGCATATCGCCTTGTTTGCGGTGGAATACCTGTTGCAGCATTATCCCGAAGCGTTGAAAAACCGCTATCAACTGGAACAACTGCCCGAAACCGAACATCTGCTGCTGGAAGCCATCGGCAAAAGTCGCGGTTGCCTGCGTTCAGGCGGACGCGTGGATATGGACAGGGTCTCTAAAATTCTGCTGACTGAATTACGCGCCGGCATGATAGGCCGGATCAGCCTTGAAACCCCGGCCATGATGGAAGAAGAACTGATCGAAGTCGATATCATTCGAGAACAGAAAGCGGCAAAAAAACTGGCACGGAAACAAAAAAAGCTGGGGTCGAATTAAACCTGCCGACTTCCAAACCGGAACCCTAGGTAACCCGCAAAAAATAACACCCATGCCATAACAGTTAAGCAGGAGTGCAGCGGCTTTAGCCGTTGCTATCAACGATTAGCTATAAACCCATCAACGGCTAAAGCCGTTGTACTCCTGCCTTTAACGCCTTAACTGTGGGCAGTGATACCATAAGTCATGTCGAATGGAAAAGTACCGTTATTCTGTCATGGATGCTTTGAATCCAGTGCCATGAACGGTAACTTTCAGCGCACAGAACTTGATCGAAGTATAGAAACCCAGTCTTTTAGTAGGTAACCATGTTTTTTTGCAAAAAAGCAACACAATCATCAATTTGTTGCTACTTAACAAAACCGTAACAAAACTGTCATAGAGTTGTCATTTTACCCCCCTATCCTTACCTCAGTTTTTTTGACAATAACCGAGAGCGATAGATGAAATTTTCTAAACTAACTTTAGCAATTGCCGCAACATTAACGGCAAGCGCTTCATTCAACGCATTGGCTATGGACTTATATGTTGATACCAAAACCAAGCAAATTTATGCAGAACCGGGGCGTGGCCGTGTGCTGTTAGGCGCTTTCGAAAAAGTAGGTAGCGGTACTCCTACGACGACAGTAGCCGCTCCGGCAGCAGCTCCTGCTGAATTAGCCGCCATCAAACAGGATTTGGCATTAAAAACCAACGAAATTAAAGCGCTTGAAGAACATGCCGCAGAAGCCACCAAGCCTGACGCAGTTAAAATTAAGCTCGACGACGGCATAGAAATGGCGACCCGGGATGGCAACTTTACGGCGGCGATACACGGACGTATACAAGTGGATTCGCAGACCAATATTAATCAGAATCTGGGTAGCAATTATCTAAACCCCAACACCTCTAGTACGGCGCAAACAGGCGTGCCAACAAGTTTGAACGACGCCGCAGGGGTACGTCGCGCTCGTCTGGGTCTGGAAGGTACTTTTTTCAAAATCACCGACTATAAATTTGAATACGATTTTACTCGAGGCCCTGCCGCAAGTGCCGGCGGCATTACCGATGCTTTCGTTCGACTTAATATTTCCAAGCCACTTTCCGTTAAAGTGGGCGCCTTTAAAGAACCGTTCAGCTTAGAAGAAGCCACCAGCAACCGTTACCTGACGTTCATAGAACGTAACATGGCGGTCAATACCTTCATCGACAACCTCAATACCTATAAAGTCGGTATCGGCGGTAACTATGCGGTTGAACGCTGGCAAGTAGGCACGTCCATGCAAACCGAAGGTGTTGGCCCCTACAACAACGCATATGGCACAGGTGCAACTCAAAGTGCTACTAATGGTCAAGGCGGCGTCAACCGTAATGGCGGCGGCGGCGACACCAGCTGGGAACTTAACGCCAGGGTAACAGGCTTGCCGTGGATGGAAAGCAATACCAAATTCTGGCATGTCGGCGCTTCAGGATCGTACATTGATATCAATAACAACTACACCGGTACGGGTGCTTATAATAATGGCGGTGTTATTTTCGCCAACGGCATAGGCAACAATATGGATCGTACCGCTATCCTCAATACCGGTAACTTAACTTACAACACTGGCACTACAAAATTGGGTCAAGCCAATCATCTTGCTCGTTGGGGTGCGGAAACCGCCGTGGTTTATGGGCCGTTTTCAGCCCAAAGTGAATATATAGAAACAGATGTTTATGGTACCGGTTATAACGGCAACTCGCTGAGAGGCGCCTACGGCTATGCGACTTACTTCTTAACCGGCGAATCGCGTAATTATAGATCTAAAACAGCTTCTTGGGATCGTATTAAGCCTAATCACAACTTTGATTTGAAAGGCGGCTGGGGCGCTTGGGAAGTCGCTGCCGGTTACGATTACATGAATTTAGGTGCAGGTGCGATTCACGGCGGAAAGGCATCAACCGCCAAAGTCGGCCTCAACTGGTATCCTAATTCGCATGTACGCCTCATGGCCAACTATATCCATGCGTTGGATATTAGCACCTATCAAGGAACCGCTCCTAATGCCGACCTTACCAGCAGAGCATTTAATAACGCCAGTTTGGATATGCTAGAAACCCGCGTTCAGCTGGATTGGTAAAACTTCGCTAGTCCCAGCCGATTTGTTATCCAGCCGACTTGAGTTCAAGTCGGCTGGATAACCCTACTCTTTCGGTAGCCCTTAAGCCGCACTGGATCTTCCTGTGCGGCTTTTTTTTGTCGTATCATCCGGTTTGTTAATCCTGCGTAAGGCGTGCCATGCGCGCCAGGAGTACAACGGCTTAACTTAATGGCAGTGACGCTCCGCTTGGCAATGCAGCCTTGGAAGCTCCAGCTTCCTGAAACAAGGCAAGCTAAAGCTTGCTGCAACGATTAATTCCCTTCCAAAATACGCCAGCCATGTTAAAATAGCTACTTTTAAATAGCTATTTTAACATCATGCAATTATCCGCCTCACAATTACAGTCCCAACATAAAGCGCTTATTGATGCTCTAAAGCGTGGAGAAGCGGTTGAAATTACTTATCATGGTCAAACACTGGGCGTTGTTCAACCTGCCCGGCCCTCTGTAAATACCAAGGAACAGGAAAGTGCAATGGCGGTTTTTTTCGGTATGCACCGTAATTTATCTATAGATTCCGTCGAGGACGAATTACGCACTATTCGCCAAGGCCGCCGGAGTTCTTTGCGTGATCTTTGATACTAATATTTTGATTTATGCCGATCGCGGCGTATTGACCGCCAAGGAACTGATTAAGGAAAAATCCATGATCGAAATAGACAGCAACTCAATTTAGCCTCAGATGAAATTATTGAACATCTAGAAACGATAGAGGATAAATTAATATGAGCATGGAATGGAGAAAACTACTATGTTCTGAACGACTGGGTGGACGTCCTTCAAAAGCTGAATTAGGGAGGTCTCCTTTTATTTCAGACCATGACAAAATAATTTTTTCTGATGCATTTAGACGTCTTGCAAGAAAAACTCAGGTTCATCCATTAGCAACAAATGATCATATTCATAACCGACTAACACATAGTCTAGAGGTAGCCTGTGTTGGTAGAAGTTTGGGAACATTGGTTGGTCAAAAATTTAAAGCTGATAATATACTTCCTGAACATATCTGCGCAAATGATATTGGTGAAATTGTTGAAGCAACCTGTTTAGCTCATGATATTGGTAATCCTCCATTTGGTCACACTGGCGAAGAAGCAATACGTAGTTGGTTTAACAACGAAGGTTCCGTCTATTTAGAAAAGTTGAGGCCGTGTGAATCGAATGATTTAAAAACATTTGAAGGGAATGCCCAGGGCCTCAGAATTTTAACATCCGTTGAAAATCATTTAAATGAAGGTGGGCTGCGACTTACGTATGCCACTTTGGCATCCTTTATTAAATACCCATGGACTTCTCTTCCAGCGAGTGCTGGAGAAAGGCCCAAAAAAGATAAATACGGCGTATTCACATCAGAATTAGATCTATTTAAAGAGATTACACTAGCAACTGGATTGAGTAAAAAAGAGGGCGATGATTGGTATGCCAGACATCCTCTGGTTAATTTAATGGAATCAGCTGACGATTTTTGCTACGGAATTCTCGATCTAGAAGATGGATTAGAAATGAACATACTCAAGTGGGATGACATATTCGATATCCTCAAGCCTGTTCTACAAATCGGTGGTAATGATATATCGGAACTCGAAGGTGATTTAGCAAAAGTTAATTTTGGTAGAAAAATGTCTATATTAAGGGGCAAAGTGATCGGTTCTTATGTAACTGCTGCTGCCGAGGCTTTTATAAGACATGAAAAACAATACTTAAATGGCGATCCAACAACTTTAATTGAGCTATGCGACGATAATATTAAAAAATCAGTGCAAGAAGCAAAGGCCATTGCAAAAAATAAGCTATTTAATCATCCACGAAAGATTGAATTAGACATTGGCTCATACAATGTCATATCAACATTATTAAATATTATGTGCAAAGCTGCGTTAGATTGGAATAATGATTCCAAAAAAATGTCATTTAGAAGTAATCGTGTTATGGACTTAATTGGAGAAAATAATTTTCATCCTAGTATAAAAAACAATGATAGTGAATTATCCAAAGATTATTTAGCTCTGATTAGAGTTGTCGACTTCGTTAGCGGCATGACGGACAATTACGCTACTTTTCTTGCTAAACAATTTAACGGCATGGGAATCTAGCTCGCATAGGTGGGCTGAATTTTCTGAGACGACCGCTCTAAGGATAAAGCAATTATTTCAGCCCTATAAGCTGCTTTGTGGCGACCACGATCTGAAAGTTGCCCCAAAAAAAAGTAGCCC
>PMJA01000355.1 GCA_003158415.1 Methylobacter sp. | reverse complement strand
TGAGCTTGTCGAAGGATGAACGGAAAAAGATGACAAGCTTGATGCAAAGTTACCCACTATAAATTACATAGAGCCAAGAAATCCTTCCGGTCGGCTCAATTCATTCACAATAACAGCATCATCCCATAAAACATTATGGAAGCATTGAACAATATCAATCTCCAGTCGCTACTGGACAGTTTCATTAGCCTGTCGACAGCCTTTATTTTGGGAGCGGCGATTGGCCTGGAGCGTCAATACCGACAACGGACAGCAGGCCTGCGCACCAATGTGCTGGTGGCGGTGGGTGCCGCTGTGTTTGTCGACATGGCGAACCGTTTGACCGGTCACGAAGGCGCGGTGCATGTGACGGCATACGTGGTATCCGGCATCGGTTTTCTGGGTGCGGGCGTCATTATGAAAGGTGATGGCAATGTCCGTGGATTGAACACCGCAGCTACGCTATGGGGGGCAGCGGCCGTCGGGGCTTGTGCGGGTGCCGATCTGATAGCGGAGGCGGTGTTGGCCGCTTTATTCGTACTGGCCGGAAATACTTTGTTACGCCCAATAGTGAATTCCATTAATCGTAAACCGATTAATGACCAGAATAGCGAAGTCACCTATTCGGTTTGCGTGATCTGTGACCGTCAACATCAAAAAGAAACACGCGATCAGTTGGAGTCCTTGCTAGAAGCCGCCAATTACCCTGTGAGCGACTTCGATGTTCATCCATTTGTCCAAAACGAGGTGCAAATCTTCGCCACACTATTATCCACCTCTATAGACTCTGAAGAATTGAATCGTGTGGTAGACCAACTCATGACGCTAAGTTCGGTCAGCCAGGCTTTTTGGAGTCCAAGCATGATTGACTAATGCGTTTGCCTTGTATAACCCATTCTGTGTTTTAATGGCTGGAGGCAAATGGTAATGCCTAATGCTACTATAATTTTAAAAGGAACCCTGCATGAAAAAACTATTTATATTGATTACCGCCTTGCTGACTGGCTGCACAGGTATTCCCGAGGGAATTAAGGCAGTTGACGATTTTGATGCTAATCGTTATTTAGGAACTTGGTACGAAGTAGCTAGGCTTGATCATCGATATGAAAGGAACTTGGAAAATATTACGGTAACCTATACATCACGTGAAGATGGCGGCATTGATGTGCTCAATCAAGGCTGGGATAAAAAGGCCGGGAAACTGCATTTTGCACAAGGTAAGGCCTATTTTATCGAGCAGGCGAATGAAGGCAGGCTCAAGGTATCTTTTTTCGGACCGTTTTATAGTGGCTATAACATTATTGAGCTGGATAAGAAAGATTATGCTTATTCGATGATAACCGGGCGGGATCGATCTAGTTTCTGGATATTATCGAGAACAAAAAAGCTGCCTGAGGCGACTTTGCATGATTTGATTGATGAAGCTAAATCACTGGGGTTTTCTACAGATCAGCTTATTTTCTCCCAGCAGGAATAGCCCAAATAATCCTGACACATTATTTACTCATCCTCTCCGCCATGCATGGAAATACCCAACCCAACGTAACAAACCTTCCGGGGCGTGGTTGCGTTTCCAGACACCGGCCACATATTTGTTCGCCTCGGCCATGGTTGGATAAATATGGATGGTGCCAAGCAGTTTGTTCAGACCGATATTGTGTTTCATCGCCAGTACAAATTCAGCAAGCAGTTCACCGGCATGTTCGCCAACAATGGTTACGCCAAGAATCCGGTCTTTACCCGGTTGGGTTAGTACTTTAACAAAGCCCTGTGCTACTCCATCAATAATAGCGCGATCCAGATCGTCAATATGATAAATACTAACCTCGTAGGCAATACCTTGTTCAGTTGCATCCTGTTCATTCAGGCCGACCCTGGCGACTTCTGGATCGACAAATGTGGCCCAGGGAATCACCGAATAATCAGTGCGAAATTTTTTAACGTTGCCAAATAACGCATTAACAGCAGCATACCAAGCCTGATGAGCGGCGACGTGGGTAAACTGGAACGGCCCAGATACATCACCGCAGGCAAAAATATTAGGGTAATTAGTCTGCTGGAAATCGTTAATGGCTACAGTGCGTTTGGGTGACAGTTCAACGCCCAATTCTTCAAGACCATAACCCTGGATATTGGCAACCCGACCAATTGCTAATAACACTTGGTCGAAGACAATGCGAATCTCTTGCCCCTGATACTCTGCGATCAGGATTTTTTCACCGTTTTCAATAATGAACTGTTTTGCGGTATGGTCGATAAGCACATCGATACCTTCCTGGCGAAACTTTGCCATGACTATTTCAGAAACATCGCTATCTTCCCGAATCAGCAAACGTGAAGCCATTTCCACTTGAGTTACCTTGCTGCCGAAACGGGCAAAGCTTTGCGCCAGTTCGCAGCCAACGGGTCCACCACCCAGTATAACCAGACGCTGGGGCAGTTCACGCAACGCCCAAATGTCATCGGAAGTCAGATAGCCGACCTCTTCTATGCCGGGAATCGGCGGCACAAACGGACGCGCACCTGCGGCGATAACGATGGAGCGGGTGGTAATAATACGGGTTTCACTGGCTGTTGTTACCTGAACTTCCCACGGGGAAAGAATTTTGGCTTCACCTTCGATGACCTCAACACCTAGGCCTGAATAACGTTGTACAGAGTCGTGCGGTTCAATTGTTTTGATAATCGATTGGAGTCTTTCCATCACATCGGCAAAATCAAACTCAGCATTGGCCTTTTTGATGCCAAAATCAGCGCCGCGTCGAATATTGTCCAGCAGCTTGGCGGAACGGATTAAGGCTTTTGAAGGCACACAACCATTGTTCAGACAGTCACCGCCCATTTTATNNGACCATTGTGCGTAGACTTTGTTAGCTTTAATGGCTTCGATAGCTTTATTGGCGACCAGCGGAAAAATGCCCAGTAAAGCAAAAGAACCGATCAACCCAAGCGACAAAATATCCGACAAGGACTCCAGTTGCCCAAGCCGGGTTCCCGCGTTCACATAAACGATCGTACCGGCCAGCATGCCCAGTTGGCTGACCCAGTAAAAAGTCTGTGTTTTTAGATTGGTCAGCCCCATCACCAGATTAATCACAAAGAACGGGAAAATAGGTACCAATCTCAAGGTAAAGAGGTATAGTGCGCCTTCTTTAGCCACACCCGCATCAATGGCTTTTAATCGCTCGTCAAAACGGGATTTAACTGCGTCACGAAACAGAAAGCGGGCAGCCAGAAAGGCCAATGTTGCTCCTATGGTGGAAGCAAAAGAAACAATCACTGTCCCCCACAGCAAACCAAAAAAAGCACCTCCGGCCAAAGTAAGAATGGTCGCGCCAGGCAACGACAATCCGGTGACGGCAATATAAATCAGCGCATAAACCATAATAGCTTGGTCGGGGTGATCGCTACGGTATGTTGCAATGGATGTCTGTTGCGCTTTCAGTGCTTCCAAAGTCAAATGGCTTTGGAAGTCAAAAGCAAAAAACGCGGCAATAAGTACCGCAATGAGGGCTAGCAAAGCCAAGCGTGAAAAATTCATGTTATTTTCCCTATAAGTTAACGGTTATAGATGATACGTCGTTTTCCAGTAGATAACCTTATTGTGAATATAAATAATCGCACTATTTAACATCTGCCATAATATCATCGTAGAAAATAATGAATAAGCACGGGGGAATTTTGTAATCTTTCCTTTGCATGGACAACGAACGGGTATAGTTAATTTTGTAGGAAAGCTCAATGGTCTTAATGAAACGCAAAACGATATTTACAGTCCTGCTGATACTGAGCTTTAACATCTTTGCCGCAGAACCAAACTGGAGCGATTATGCCTACGCGCTAAAAAGCATTAGCCAGGGAACAAAAAACAATGTCAAGCTGGCCTTGGTGGATTATCAGGCGCTTAAAGAAAACGGTAAGCTGGAAGCTGCCTACCAGCAATTATCTAACTTCCCCGTTAAAAGTCTCAGCAACAGGGAGGAAAAAGTGGCGTTTTACATTAATGCCTACAATATCCTGGCGTTAAAAATGGTTCTTGACCACTGGCCTATCGAAAGTATCAAGGATGTCGGCAGCCTGATCAGTCCTGTGTGGGACAAGTCCGCTGGCGCTATTGATGGTAAAATGGTGTCTCTGGATGAAATAGAGAATAAAATCTTGCGTCCAATGGGGGAGCCGCGCATTCATTTCGCTATCGTTTGCGCCTCAGTGAGCTGTCCTGACTTACTCAATGTACCTTATAAGGCCTCAAATCTAAATATCCAGCTGGACGAACAAGTACAACGTTTTTTGGCCAACGCCGATAAAGGCCTCAGAATAGAAAATAATAGCATCCAGATTTCCAAAATATTCGACTGGTTCGAGAAAGATTTTAAGCCTGTCGGTGGTGTTGAAGTATTCATTCGTCGTTACCGAACTGATTTACTTGATTTACCTTTCGAAGGTAACATTAATTACGACTGGAGCGTGAACGGCGTTACTGGGGCAAAGTAAACATCAACGGCAGCAATTCCCAATTTAAAACCNNAAATTTATGTTGGATAATTCTGCAAGTGGTTTGGTCGAGTACGAATTATGGGTTCATGGATAAAAATGCTTCAACAAACTGACTGCAAGGATATTTAAGAAAATGCGGGATATTTTAATTTGCTTTAGATCGTACCATTGGCTGAGTTTGTTGTTGCTTCTCTGTCCCCTCAATCATGCCGTGGGTGCCGAGAATTTGCTGGTGCAGACCAGCCTACAAGGCTCTGCTGTCGTTATCAATGCACATGCAACAATCCAGGCTCCATTGGCGTTAATTTGGAGCACACTTACCGATTATAATTCGCTATCGGAATTTATTCCTGGAATGGAAAAAAGCCATGTGATCGAACGAAAAGGGGGAACGGCGACGGTTGAGCAGCATGGTAGCGCCGGCTTCCTGTTTTTTAGTTCCCCCATCGACGTGGTCGTCGATTCCATTGAAGAGCCCCCCTATATTATTGGTGTCAAAAAGGTCAAAGGTAATGTTAAACAACTTGAAGGTCATTACCAGATTGACAGGATCAGCGATGCAGATGATCGTTACATACTTCGCTGGATGGGAGTCATCGAACCGGAGCTCTATATACCCGGATTTATGAGCGAAATGCTGATTCGCTCCAATGTGTCTGACCAGTTCTTTGGGATGGTCAAAGAAATAGAACGGCGTCAGAGTCTCAAGAATTTAAGCTCATTGATTGCAGTTGAATGAAGGCGCGGATAATAAAATCCCGCCTATTTTCCTGGTTCGTTGTGATATTTTTGTTGCAAGGTTGCGCCACCGTCGAACAGCCCCTCCAATCGAATCTTGACTCTGCCTCAGTCGAAGTGAAAGATTGCGCCAACTGGTTTAATAACCTTGATAACACCCTAGAGCAAGCTGGCGTGCGGGATGCCGGTGCTTATCGGATACCAGGATTTCCCTATCTGCGAGTAGACCGTTTTTTAGCTTCGTTTCGCGAGGAGGCAGGTAAGTCCGATCCCGCCTTTGACGCCTGGATTGCACGATTGAAGGAACTGGATAACGAGGCTCGTGATTATGAACTGAGCAATCTTCCAGAACACTATTTGGGGCGTAAAAATTCGGTCAAGGCTAAGACTGATACCTGTGCAGCCCAACTTGCCAAGGCTGATATCACTTCGTTAGCAAAGAATCAGTTGATAACTAGAGCAGAAGTACCGGATGATTATTCCGACATGAATCGCGCGATCGGTTTGTACCCACTGCTTCGCATTTTCTTTGCCAATGGAGTGGAACGCTGGCACAAAGAAACCATTGAACTGTTTAATCGTGGCGGTATAGATAATAATGATACATATATACGCTATGCGCCATCAGGCGTCATCGCCAACGCCAGAGAAATTCAAGCTATCTTTAAAAATGCTGCAAATGATGCGCTGGGCATACCCCGGTTTGACGCCAATGCCAAAGAGACACTCTTCCAAACTTATGCCCCAGTGTTTGAAATTGAAACGACTGGGGATTTTGACCGTATAGGAATGCTGGCATGGAAGGGAGGCGAATCGCCCGATGTTCTGATCACCCAACCTCGTGTTTATCAGCGTTTGGCTTTTACCCGATATCACGGACGCACCTTGGTTCAACTCGTTTACACAGCGTGGTTCCCGCAACGGCCAAGTGCAGGAACCTTTGATATCCTCGCCGGACGCCTTGACGGACTGGTTTTTCGTGTCACTCTTGATAATCAGGGTCAGCCGTTGGTCTACGATACCATTCATCCGTGCGGGTGCTACCACATGTTCTTTCCCACCAATAGAGTGGAAACGCTGATAGCTCCAGACTCGAACAGCGAATGGGCTTTCATTCCAAGGAACGCACCGGTTCTTAAAGATACTCAACGCCTCGCACTTAGAATCTCAACCCGAGCCCATTATCTTATCGGTTTGCATCCAGATGACGGGGGTTCCGGCACCGTTTACACCTTCGTCGATGACAACGAATTGAGAGGGCTACCCTCCGGCATACCCGACCTAACGCATAGTAGCTTTGGTTCTGACGGGACAATTCCCGGTACCGAACGCGGGGAGCGTTTCTTGTTTTGGCCGATGGGTGTTACCAGTGCGGGCACCATGCGGCAGTGGGGTAAACATGCAACGGCTTTCCTCGGACGCCGTCACTTTGATGATGCCGATCTTATCGAAAGTCGGTTTAAAATAAGGTCATTTTCACATTGATAGAAGCATTGTTGTTTGGTAAGGCTCTCGCTGTAGTTTTCATCGCCATGTCCGGGACGCTATTTTTGGTGACTAGGGTAACGCTAATCAGCCGCTCATTTTTTCCCTGCGTTAAGGAAACGGCACATATCTATTGGGTTTATTCCAATATGAGATTGATCCGTTTTATCGACCGCCAACTCATTATCTCAGCGATATTGCTTTTTCAGTATGACCGACTGGTCGACCGAGTTGTAGACGAAATCAGGTACTCATTTATACATGGCAAGACAGTGCTGTTAACTTCCTGCGCGTTCGGGGACGTTATTCCAAAAATTGTGCGTGCATCTGTAGAGGGCGGGGCAGAACGTATCTTCATTACCGATATTATCAAGAATGAGCTCATTCACGCGCGTAGCAAACTCGGCGATTTTCAAGGGAAATTTGAGTTGGTCGAGGCCGACGCAACGTGCATGAAGCTTGATGACGCCGCCGTGGACATAAATCTCGTGTTCTTTTTATTGCATGAACTGCCCGACCAAGCTAAAGAACATGCTATGCGCGAAGCGGCACGCGTTGTCTCCCCAGGTGGAAAGCTTATTATCGTGGAGTTTCATCAGCCCCGTACGTGGTTTATGCGCCTTCTTGGACGACTGTATTTTACGGTGTTCGAGCCCTTTGCTTTGGCTATGTGGAACCACCATGATCCGGTGCGCACTATTGAAGCAATGGGTGGATGGACACTGAATCGGGCTACTTTTTTTTGGGGCAACTTTCAGATCGTGGTCGCCACAAAGCAGCTTATAGGGCTGAAATAAAACGCATAAGGTAACACAGTTTACTGATCAGCCTTCCTTGGGAGTATTCTCTTCAGGACACCATCCTTGAGGATGTAATGGTGTATCAATGCTGCGGCGGCATGAAGGAGGGCCAAAACAATGATGCTCCAGGCAACAGTATTGTGAATATCGCCGAAAGTATGCTCCAAGTCGCTATTTTTGACAGTTGCAAATTGGATTGGAAACAGTCCGAAAAACAAGAAAGCCTCTGCCTGCGCCCACCTAAACATTAGCAGTTCCCAATTTG
>PMJA01000178.1:4193-9074 GCA_003158415.1 Methylobacter sp. | reverse complement strand
AATCGGCGACGGTTTTGCCTGCATCAACAGCAAAGGCACACAGTTTCGCGATGAAATGACGCCGGACGGTTTCTTAAGCAATCATGCCGGCGGCATTCTAGGCGGCATTTCCAGCGGCCAAGCGATCACCGCCAGTATCGCGCTAAAACCCACCTCCAGTCTGCGATTGCCGGGTAAAAGCATTAACCTGCAAGGCGAAGCGATAGACGTGAGCACCGAAGGCCGTCATGACCCCTGTGTCGGCATACGCGCCACGCCGATAGCCGAGGCGATGATGGCCATTGTTCTGATGGATCATTTTTTACGGCATCGGGCGCAAAACAGTGGTGTGGTTTCAGGGTTGCCGGTTTTGAGATAGGCGAAAGGACAGCCGTGATCATGACTAGCTTTTTTTGCATAGTTCCCACGCTTCAGCGTGGGAATTCATCCGGCAACGCTCCCGCGTTGCGTGACGNNCCACGCCGGAGCGTGGGAACGATGTAATCTATGTCTATCCCTTACTGGCGTCTGTCAGGCTTTTATTTCTTTTATTTTGCCACCTTAGGCGGGTTTTTACCTTACTGGAGCCTCTATTTAAAAGACGCCGGTTTTAACCCGATAGAAATTGGCGAACTTTCCGCGTTGCTGGTCGGCACAAAAATTATCGCACCCAACTTATGGGGCTGGATTGCCGACCATACCGGAAAAAGCTTGCGCATAATCCGTATCGCCGCTTTTTTTGCCGCCGTTATTTTCTCCGGGTTTTTATTCGTTCATGATTATGTCTGGTTTGCCTGCATAACCATCGGCTTCAGTTTTTTTTGGAATGCGGTATTGCCGCAATTTGAAGCGGTCACTTTGTCTCATTTAAAAAGCGACGCTCACCGTTATAGCGGGATAAGGCTGTGGGGTTCTATCGGCTTTATTGTGACGGTATTAGGGATAGGCGGCTTGCTGGATAGCTGGCCGGTCAGGCTGCTGCCGCTGGTTATTGTGGCGTTGTTGATTTTAAACTGGTGGCTTACCTTGATTACCCCGGAAGCCAAAACGGTTCATCATGAATCGGCTCCTTTGGGTATGTGGCAAATCATAAAAAAACCGGAAGTGTTGGCTTTTTTAGCGGTTAACCTACTGTTGCAGGTGTCGCACGCCCCTTATTACGTTTTTTATTCGATTTATCTCAAGCACTATCATTACTCGGCGACAGTCACGGGATTGCTCTGGGCGCTGGGCGTTTTGGCGGAGATCGTCCTGTTTGTTTATATGAGTCGCCTGTTAAAGCGCTATTCTTTACGCGCCGTTTTATTGTTCAGCTTGGCGTTAGCCGTTGGTCGCTGGCTCATGATAGGGGGGTATCCCGATTATTTGGGCGTGTTGATTTTTGCCCAATTATTGCATGCTGCGACCTTTGGCGGTGCTCATGTGGTTGCCATACATCTGGTTCACCGTTATTTCGGCGACCGCCATCAGGGCAAGGGCCAGGCGTTGTACAGCAGCCTCAGTTTCGGTTTAGGGGGTATGCTGGGCAGTCTTTATAGCGGTTATTACTGGGAGTCGCTGGGGCCAAGGTTTGTTTTTTCCATAGCGGCAATTTGTTGCGGTATTGCTTTTGTGATTGCTTATCTCTGGGTGGGTAGGGAAAATACTAAGAACTTGGCGGTGTTAGGTTAAAATAAGAATAGTTACCGATTTATTTTTTTAGGAAATACTGTGTTTGAAATAATAAAAAGCGGCGGCTGGATGATGTTGCCCATCATTATGTGCTCAATTGTCGCAATGGCCATAGTCATCGAACGCTTCTGGTCTTTACAAAAAAAGAAAATATTGCCGCCGGAACTGGTTCCCCAGGTATGGCGATTATCCCGCGAAAAAAAGCTGGATGAGGCCGTGTTGCGGCGTTTGAAAACCAGCTCGCCGCTGGGTTGTATTTTGGCGGCAGGTCTTGCCAACCAGAATCATGGGCGGGATGTCATGAAAGAATGTATTGAAGAGTCCGGTCGTAAGGTCGTGCATGATTTGGAGCGCTATCTTAATACCCTGGGTACTATCGCAACCATTAGCCCCTTATTAGGCTTGTTGGGTACGGTGTTCGGCATGATCGATATTTTTGCATCGCTGATGCAACACGGTTCCGGTGATCCCAGCGTGTTGGCGGGCGGGATTTCGGTGGCGCTGGTGACGACGGCGGCAGGTTTGACGGTAGGCATACCCAGCTTGATCTTTCACCGCCATTTTGAACGCTTGGTGGATGAATACGTCGTCGATATGGAAGCCGAGGCGTTAAAACTGATTGATATACTGCATGGCGACCGGGCGGGATTCTGATGAATTTTCGCCGCAAGAAAAGGGAAAAGCTGGATATTACCTTAATATCCATGATTGATGTGCTTTTTGTGTTGCTGCTGTTTTTCATGGTTTCCACTACCTTTAATAATCATACACAAATAAAGGTCACGCTTCCTGAGGCGAATGGAGCCCCAGCGGAGCAATCTGCCAAAATGGTCACCTTGATGATAGATGCGGATGGCGCTTATTCTCTGGCGGATGATGGCGGCGTGCCGCAAAAATTGGCCGATCAGCAACTGGAAACGTTAAAGCAGGCATTGCAAAAACTGGCGGTACAGACTAAAGAGGTGCCGTTTATCATCAATGCCGATGGCAAGACGCCGCATCAGTCCGTGATTACCGCATTGGAGGCGGCCAGCGAGGCCGGATTCAGTCATATCACGTTTGCGGCCGAGCACACTAAGAGCAAGCAATGAAAAAGACGCTGGCCCGATGGGCGACAGACATCTGGTATAAAGACCCGTTTATCGGCGTATGGCTGATGCCCTTGGGCTTTTTATTCAGCGATGCGGTCAAGTTTAGAAAGTTCTTATATAGGTTGGGCGTGCTAAAAACCCATACCCTGCCTGTTCCTGTTATCGTAGTCGGCAATATTACGGTCGGCGGTACAGGTAAAACCCCGTTGATTATCTGGTTGGCCGGATTTCTTAAAGCCTCAGGCTTTAAGCCGGGCATTATCAGCCGGGGTTATGGCGGCCAATCCGAATCCTGGCCGCAGCGGGTGACAGCGGGCAGCGAGGCTAAAGTTGTCGGCGATGAAGCCTTGTTAATAGCCGAACAAACGGGCTGCCCGATGGCGGTAGGGCCGTTACGGGTAGACGCTGCAAACTTGTTGCTCAAACAAACCGATTGTGACGTCATTTTATCCGATGACGGCCTACAACATTATGCCTTGAACAGGGATATTGAGTGTGCCGTCATAGACGGCGAAAGACGCTTCGGTAACGGCTACTGCTTGCCCGCAGGGCCGTTGCGCGAGCCTATAGAACGATTGAACAGCGTCGATTTTGTCATCGTCAACGGTGAAAAGTATGAAGACTGTGAATTTTCCATGCAACTAATCGGCGATACGGCCATTAACTTAGCGACCGGCGAGCAAAAACCCTTGGCGGAATTTAACGGGGTCGATTGTCATGCCCTGGCCGGTATCGGCAATCCCGAACGGTTTTTTAAGCTGCTGGCAACGGCGGGGTTGACCTGTACCGTCAAAAGCTTTCCCGATCATTATCCATTCCAGCGCCAAGATATTGAATACGCCGATAACAAACCGGTGTTGATGACTGAAAAAGATGCCGTAAAATGCACGGCATTTGCAGGCGAATCCCATTGGTATGTCCCGGTAAAAGCCGTTCCAGACCCCGTTTTCGCTGAACAATTATTAAACCTATTAAGAGAAAAATATGATAGATAAAAAGTTACTCGATATTCTGGCCTGTCCTCTATGCAAGAGCCCGTTGATTTATGATAAGCCTAAGCAGGAACTGATATGCCGGGCCGATCGACTGGCTTTTCCTATCCGCGATGATATTCCGGTGATGCTAGAAGATGAAGCCCGTGAGTTAAGCAGCGAAGAAACAGACGCCTTATATCAATGAGCCTGCGATTTAAAGTCGTAATCCCTGCTCGATATGCCTCAACCCGGCTACCGGGCAAGCCGTTATTGGACATAGTCGGCAAGCCTATGATTGCGCATGTGTGCGAGCGGGCTAAGGAAGCTGATGCCCACGAGGTGGTGGTCGCTACCGATGATGAGCGGATTTTTAAAACGGTTTGTGATTTGGGTATTAAAGCGGTGATGACGCGCCCGGATCATCAAAGCGGCACGGAACGGATCGCTGAAGTCGCACAGCTTTGCGGTTGGGCCGATAGCGAGATTATCGTCAACCTGCAAGGCGATGAACCGTTGATCCCGCCCGCAACGATACGCGAGGTCGCTGTTGCCTTGGCAGGTCAGCAGCAGGCGGGCATAGCGACGTTGGCAGCCCGTATCATCGATACGGCAGAGATATTTAATCCCAATGCCGTCAAAGTGGTATTGAATAAGAAAGGTTATGCTCTATATTTCAGCCGTGCGCCCATACCTTGGGAACGGGGCGTCTTTGATCAGACAGACAGAACGCCTTCAGGGAGCATGCCTTATCTTCGGCACATCGGCATGTATGCCTACCGAGTAGATTTTTTAAACCGTTACTGTTCTTGGGAGCCGTCGCCGCTGGAATCGGTTGAAGCGCTGGAACAACTCAGAATACTATGGCACGGCGAAGCCGTACTGGTGCAGGTTGTGGATAAGACCCCGGAGGCGGGCGTGGACACCCTGGAAGACTTGATGCGTGTCACGCAGGTGTTGTCCTTGAATCACTATATTATTTGACAGTGGCTGATAACATCAGTAACTTAAATCGTTTTTTTGTAACTTCTCATTATTAACCAGATTTAAACCATCAAGGTTTTAAAACCCTACGGATCTAATGAGAAGCTCTATTTTTTTAACCTCACTCATGCACGGGTTGCTCAAGAGCTGTTAATGGAAAAATTTCATAGAATAAGTCGTTTACC
>PMJA01000178.1:0-4135 GCA_003158415.1 Methylobacter sp. | reverse complement strand
GCCACATTGCGGCCTGACACCCATCGCTATTCAGTGTCCAAAGGCATACCCCGGTTAAGGAAAGCCATCTGTAACTGGTATAAAACCCGTTTTGATGTCGACCTGGATCCGGAAACCGAAGCGATAGTCACGATAGGCTCTAAAGAGGGCTTGGCGCATCTGGCACTGGCGACATTAGGGCCCGGCGATGTCGTGCTGGTGCCGAATCCCGCTTATCCGATACATCCTTACGGCGTGGTGATAGCCGGTGCGGATTTGCGGCATGTGCCGATGATTCCGGGCGGTGATTTTTTTGATGAGCTGCAAAAGGCCATTGTTGATTCCTGGCCTAAGCCGAAAATGCTGATACTTAATTTTCCGGGAAATCCCACGACTCAATGCGTGGAACTGGATTTTTTTGAAAAAATTATCGCGGTGGCTAAAGAGCATAATATCTGGGTGGTACAGGATATTGCTTATGCGGATATTGTGTTTGACGGTTACAAAGCCCCCTCCATACTTCAGGTCGAAGGCGCGAAAGACATTGCGGTGGAATTTTTCTCCATGTCCAAAAGCTATAACATGCCGGGGTGGCGCGTGGGCTTTATGTGCGGCAACAAAGAGCTGGTTTCCGCGTTGGCGCGGATTAAATCCTACCTGGATTACGGCACGTTTACGCCGATACAGATTGCCGCCATTGCTGCTCTGGAAGGCTCGCAAGAATGCGTGGCGGAAATCGCCGAGGTTTATAGAAAAAGACGCGATGTCCTGTGCGAGGGCTTGAATGCCGCCGGATGGCCTGTGGAAAAACCGAAAGCGACAATGTTTGTCTGGGCGAAAATTCCGGAAACCTATCAAGCCATGGGTTCGCTGGAGTTTTCCAAAAAACTGCTGTTGGAAGCCAAAGTTGCCGTGGCTCCCGGCATCGGTTTCGGCCAGTACGGAGACGATCATGTCCGTTTCGGTTTAATCGAGAATGAACACCGTACGCGCCAGGCCGTGCGCGGCATACGTTTGATGATGAAAAAAGACCAAGCAGCCGCAAAGTAACTCGCAAAAAATAAAATGCCACAGATACACAGATTTATTATTTTTAATCTGTGTGTTTGTGGCAACTTTGAGAGAGTGGCTTTTTTACTGGATAGGCTATGCTGATTCACAAGCTTATGTAGGTATTCATAACTTGGAATGTGAACAATTTTTTAACTGGAGCTCAATTTGAAACCGGTAAAAGTAGGTGTGTTAGGACTGGGTACTGTCGGCGGCGGCACCGTCAATGTATTAAAGCGCAATGCGGCGGAAATCGCCCGCCGGGCAGGCCGGGAAATCATCATCACGCGCGCATCGGCTAAGGACTTGGACAAACAACGGATATGCGACACTCAGGGCATTATCCTGACGACCGATCCTATGGACATCATCAATGATCCCAAAATCGACATCGTTCTGGAATTGATCGGCGGGGCAGGCCCGGTTAAAGACATGGTTTTAAAAGCCATAGAAAATGGCAAACACGTCGTCACCGCTAATAAGTCCCTGATTGCCTTACACGGCAACGAGATTTTTGCCAAGGCCAGTGAAAAAGGCGTTATCGTCGCCTTTGAAGCCGCCGTTGCCGGAGGTATCCCGATTATCAAAGCCATACGCGAAGGCTTAAGCGGTAACCAGATTGAATGGCTGGCGGGCATTATTAACGGCACCGGTAATTTTATTTTGACCGAAATGCGCGATAAAGGCCGTGATTTTTCCGATGTGCTGGCCGAGGCGCAGGCGCTGGGTTATGCCGAAGCCGATCCGACGTTTGATGTGGAAGGCATTGATGCCGGTCACAAGTTGACCATTTTGGCATCTATCGCTTTCGGTATTCCGTTGCAGTTCGACAAGGTTTATACCGAAGGCATTACCCAAATCACCCGCCTCGATGTCGAGTATGCCGAACAATTGGGTTATCGCATCAAGCATTTAGGCATCGCCAGAAAAACGCCTGAAGGCATAGAATTACGCGTACATCCTACCTTAATTCCGGAGCGGCGCTTGATTGCCAATGTCAACGGCGTCATGAATGCCGTGGTGGTCAAAGGCGACGCCGTCGGCCCCACCCTTTATTACGGCGCGGGGGCAGGCGCAGAACCGACCGCCTCGGCCGTCGTCGCCGATTTGATCGACGTCGCCAGAGCGTTAACTTCAGACCCTGAAAACCGTGTGCCACATCTGGCTTTTCACGCGGACTCCTTGGCCGACATCCCCGTTGTCACAGCCGAGCAGTTTAAAACGGCCTATTATTTGCGCCTGAATGCAGAAGATAAGCCAGGCGCATTAGCCGACGTAACCCGCATACTGGCTGACCACCGCATCAGCATTGAAGCCATCATACAAAAAGAACCGGTAGGCGATGCCACCGCCATACCGATAATTTTGCTGACCGAAATTACGCTGGAAAAAGAAATGAATGCTGTGATTGCAAAAATCGAAGCCTTAAAAACCGTCACCGGAAAAGTCAACCGCATCCGCCTCGAAACTTTGAAATAAATAAAAGCCATGTCTACACATAAACATTACACCGGATTAATCGAACGCTACAGAGACCGTCTGCCAGTCAGCGCCGACACGCGCATCATCAGCCTAAACGAAGGCAATACGCCGCTGATCCAACTGCAAAATATCCCCCGATTGCTGGGCAAAGACGTGACTATTTACGTCAAGTTTGAAGGCCTGAACCCGACCGGATCGTTTAAAGATCGCGGCATGACCATGGCCGTCACCAAAGCCGTGGAAGAAGGCAGTCGGGCGATTATTTGCGCCTCTACCGGCAACACCTCCGCCGCCGCCGCCGCTTATGCTGCGCGCGCGGGCATCAAAGCTTTTGTATTGATCCCCGAAGGTAAAATCGCCCAGGGCAAGCTGGCGCAAACACTGATGTACGACGCCACCATCATTCAGATTAACGGCAACTTCGACCAAGGCATGGCGCTGGTTAAAGAAGTCGCGGAACAGGCGCCCGTTACCATCGTCAACTCCATTAATCCTTACCGGATAGACGGGCAAAAAACCGCCGCCTTTGAAATCGTCGACGATTTGGGTTTTGCCCCCAATTACCACTGTCTACCGGTCGGCAACGCCGGTAATATCACCGCCTACTGGAAAGGTTATAAAGAATACGCCACCGATCGCGTGTGCAACAACCGCCCGGTCATGTGCGGTTATCAAGCCGCAGGGGCAGCGCCTTTTGTGGCGGGAAAAATGATCGACAACCCTGAAACCATCGCCACCGCCATCCGCATCGGTCATCCGCAATCCTGGGAAAGCGCCTGGGCCGCGCAAAAAGAGTCCGGCGGCTGGTTCGACAAGTTTACCGATGACCAAATCTTGGCAGCGCAAAAAATGCTGTCCCAATATGAAGGCATCTTTTGCGAACCGGCGTCGGCGACATCTTTAGCGGGCGCTATGCAAGACATCGTTAGCGGCACAATCCCCGAAGGCAGCACTATCGTCTGCACCCTGACCGGCAACGGCTTAAAAGATCCCGGCAGCGCGATCAAACAATGTGCTGCGGCGCATCCTGTGACTATAGATGCCAGTCTGGATGCGGTTAAACGGGCGATTTTGGATAGTTTGTAACGTGCATAATTTTCATATATCCGAAATAGGCACCTGATTAGAAAGATTCTTCAGCTTGGCG
The DNA here is from genome assembly GCA_003158415.1 of Methylobacter sp. Lineage (GTDB taxonomy): Bacteria > Pseudomonadota > Gammaproteobacteria > Methylococcales > Methylomonadaceae > Methylobacter_C. The sequence goes on along the minus strand of PMJA01000178.1, from coordinate 477 downwards.
AAGCCAGCATGCTGGACGAGGCCCAATGGTGGCAGCGGCGACGAGTAGTCGCAACGGAAGCGTCTCAAGATGGAAGCGCCGGTTAAACCAATAAACAAACGCACCGAGGTAGCGAGTTCCATATTTGGCGAAATCGAACGCATGGTAAGCGCCACCCAGGCTGGTTTTGAGATTACCCAAAACCGTGTTGATCCAATTGAATTCAGGCAAATCCTTGGGTTTGCGGCCGCCCGCGATGATGACCCGATGTTGGCAGCCCGCGTCGGTTACCCCGGCAAAACAGCCCAAGCCATCGGAAGTGACTACACAACCTGGCGCGAGGTCTTCGTTGGCCCAGTTGACAATCGCTTTGCGCGTAAACCCAGGAACCGGTGCCATTTTAATATATAGGGGTCGGCCTTCGGCACTGAGCGAGATGGCGGCCACAAAGGGCACTTTATTCTCGGAGCCACAACCGGCCTTGCCGCCAGCCAACTC
>PMJA01000208.1 GCA_003158415.1 Methylobacter sp. | reverse complement strand
GGTGACTTGCAGCCTAGATGAATGACTGTTCTCGACAGAACCCGGCTTACAGGCCGACTCTTTCTTTCTTATTGTGTGATTAGTGAGCCGCCAGGCTCATTATTGTTGTTTGATGTTATAAATCAGGTATTAAACTCTCCAACTTTTAGTTCTCCCTAAGCAGTGCGGCAATAGCCCTCCCCGTTGTTCTATTTATCATTAAAAAAGTCGATAGTTCTCTCAGGCTTATACTTAAAAGTATTGTCTTAACAATATCAATTAACCACCTGATAAAACATGGAATTTACTTTGCCATGTTTTGTAGGGTTTCCCCTCTTTTTAGAGAGTGATGTAAGTCATTGTCAAAAAAGAAAGAGTTTAAATGAAATCATCCTTGACTAAGAACTGTTTGGAATTTATAGTGATTCCAAGTGGTAAAAAAGTGGGAAAAAGTGGTTCTTTTTGGCTTATTTGGGGTGGGTTTTGTTTCGAGGCATCAGTTCAATCAATTTAGACGATAAGGGGCGTCTTGCAATTCCAACGCGTTACCGCGAAGAATTACAAGAATGTTGCGAGCGTCAAATGATTGTAACGGTTGCCGTGGACGAGCGTTGTATTGGCGAAGACGGTTGTTTATGGCTATATCCGCTGCCTGAATGGGAAAAACTTGAACAAACGATCAGTAAATTACCTACGTTAAATAAAATGGCCGGCAAACTACGGCGTTTTGTCATCGGTAATGCTTCTGAGTGTGAAATGGATGGACAGGGGCGGTTGCTGTTGCCGGACAAGCTCAGAAAATTCGCCCACATGGACAAAAAATGTGTCCTGGTCGGTCAACTTAATAAATTTGAAATCTGGAATGACGATGCCTGGGCAGCCAAAGAAAAGCAATGGCTGGATGGCGATGATAATGAAGGTCTGGAAGAGCTGGGATCTTTATCTTTTTAATACGGGAGTATGTTTGTGGAACATTTACCCGTTATGGTTGCAGAAGCCCTGCAGCAATTGGCGATTAAAAAAGACGGAGTGTATCTCGATTGCACATTTGGACGTGGCGGGCATAGTCGGGGAATCTTGAGTTTACTGGGCCAACACGGACAATTGCTGGCTTTTGATCGCGATTCTGATGCGATTAATTCAGATTATGCACAAGTCATGCTTGCGGACGAACGCTTTAAACTCAAGCATAGCTGTTTTTCCGAGTTGGAAAATGTAGTGAATAGTGAAAACCTGACAGGCAAAGTCGATGGTATTTTGTTGGACTTAGGGGTGTCGTCGCCTCAACTCGACAATCCAGAGAGAGGCTTCAGTTTTTTGCGGGACGGCCCTTTGGATATGCGCATGGATGGCAATGCCGGTATTTCGGCTGAACAGTGGCTGACAAGTGTTGATGAGAAAGACTTGGTTAAGGTTCTATTTGACTACGGCGAGGAAAAATTTGCGCGACGTATAGCGCGAGCGATAGTAGAAAAAAGGGCGTTATCGCCCATTGCTACGACCAAGCAACTGGCTGACTTGATTGAAGATGCCGTACCCGTCAGGGAAAAACATAAGCATCCTGCAACGCGCACGTTTCAGGCAATACGGATTGAAATTAATAAAGAATTGGATGAGTTAAAGGCTGTTTTAGAGCAGTCTGTCCGGGTTTTGGGGCCAGGAGGGCGACTGGTAGTGATTTCTTTTCATTCCCTGGAAGACCGGATTGCAAAACGCTTTATCAGAGACGAGTCCGGCGCCAAATATAACCCCGGTAAATTACCCATCAGGGAAGTCGATATTGCCAAAGGTATTTTAAAGAGAGTGGGCAAAGCATTGAAAGCCGGTCAGCAGGAAATCAGTCAAAATCCAAGAGCCAGAAGTGCGGTCATGCGGGTCGCCGAGAGAATTTAAGTGATTACAAACCGGCTTTTGAGTGTGATGGGCATAGTGTTGTTGTTGTCGGCTTTAGCGGTGATTTACAGCAAATACTACTCACGTTTGATTTTTATCGAGATCCAAAAACAGGAAAGAGCGTTGGATCAGTATGAAGTCGAATGGGGGCAAATGCAATTGGAGCTGACGATGTTGGCGGAACAGAATCGGGTAGAGCTGGTGGCGCGGGATCAATTGAAACTGGTTATGCCGTTACGAGAAAAAATTATTTATATAAAGCCGTAAATGTTAGATTTTCGAGTTAGAAGCGCGGCAAAACAATCGACAGAGAATTTTTCGAAGAGAAGGAAATTCCTGGTCGTTTTTATGATGCTTTGCATGTTGGTGTTGATAGGTCGCGCTATCGATTTACAAGTCCTGGATAAAAAGTTTCTCAAGGATGAAGGCGACAAGCGGCAGGTTGATGATGTGTCGGTTTCTGCATACCGGGGCATGATTAAGGATAGAAACGGCGATCCTTTGGCAATCAGTACGCCGGTTGAGTCCATTGGAGTCAATCCGCGCGAGCTTAAATTTGCGAAAGAAGACCAGATCAGGCAGATGGAAAAGCTGTTGAGCCTGCCGGTTGGAAAAGTGACGGAGTTGATCAAGGAATATTCCGAGAGGCGGTTTATTTATATAGCCCGCAGGGTTAACCCGCAGATTGGCGAGCAGGTGAAAGAGTTAAAGCTTGTCGGCGTTTATTTTGAGCGCGATTTTAAGCGCTTTTATCCTACAGGCGGTGTTTCGGCGCATCTGGTCGGCTTCACCGATTTTGAGGATGTCGGACAGGAAGGCATGGAGTTCAATTATGAGCAGCTGTTGAAAGGAGCTTCAGGCAGTAAGCGGGTCATCAGGGATGGTCAACGTCGAATTATTGAAGATATAGAAAATATAAAAGAACCTGTTTCCGG
>PMJA01000259.1 GCA_003158415.1 Methylobacter sp. | reverse complement strand
TCCCAGGCCCATATCATCCGCCAGACAGGCGCCTGCGCCCCAATGCGCCAGACGCATCATCCATTGAAAGCCCTCGCGCTGGTAATCACGCAGTTCGCCCTGCAAAGTTGACGGCGGCTGCGGGTTTAAATCGCCCATTTCGTTGAGCCTGACCAATTGATCTTTCCACGGTTTACCTGCGGTGATGGACATACCGACGGTGATTTCATCCAAGGCCAGTGCGGCCAAAGGGTGAAAGCGCACTTGGTTTTTTTGCACATCGCCCAAGCCGGCCAAATCATCCAGGCGTTGACGCAATTCACGGGTCAAGGTAATAATCTGTCCGTCTTCAAGCTTGAGAAAACGGCCTGACGAGCTGTTTAACAGGTTCATTAAACGCTGCATATCCAGAATTTGCTCATCATCGATCTGCACGCCGCCTTCAACACTAAACCAGTCTTTTTCCTTGCGCACCGAAAACTGCGCTTGCGATAATCCGGCCTCGCGACTGAGATGTATTTTTTTACCCTTAGGCCATTCCAGAACGGCGAAATCGCCTAAGGCTTGCAGGTGCAATAAGGCTTCCAGTGCGGATTCGGCATCATCCAGCAGCCATTTGGGTTCTTTAACCGCATATAACTCCGGGCACTCGCTTAGGATCTGTTCTAAATAACGATTTTCCAGCTTAAAGTCGCGAGTCGTTTGTAATTGCTTGCCGTCGATTTCCGCCAATACCGTAGCCCCGCCGACACCGGGCTTATAAAGCGGGCCACCGTCGCTAAACGGCTGCACAAACAGCTCTATTTGTATGCCCTGCCCCACCGGCTGCAAATGGATATGCAAGCGGCTGTCCGCAGCCACGTTTTCAGCATGACTGGAGGTTCCGCCTATATCGGACTGCACCGTCAACATCGACGCTATTGAGGCGATAGAATCTATCACTTGCTGACGTGCCGTAGCGGGTACGGTTAAGCCGTTTTTGCCCAAAATTTCACCCACTTGCCGATGCGCATCATTGATGACATAAACCAGTAGGCCGTCGCTAGCCGTTTTTTGGGCGATAATATTTTTTGCGGTAATTTCCGGTATCAATGAAATATGTAAATTTTCTTGTCGCTCTTTAACCAGCAATTGCGGCTCCGCCAAGGTGATGTCTACCGGGACGTTCAATGCTTCCTGATTAGCCCAAAAAATATGGGGGTGTCCCACCGCCGCAATAATGGCGCTATCCGGCAGCACATAATATTCTTTGCTGGAGTAGCCATAATAAGCCGGTTCCTTTTCAGCCTGGATATGCGCACAGATGCGCCGATCCTGCTCGGACAAATAACCAAAGTCAGCCATATCCTGGTAGAGACGTTTAAAAGCAATGGGGCGGCCTTTAGTCCAACGGCCGTTTTTACCCAGACGCTGTTCTTTAGGCTCTAAAATCACCACATTATTAATCAAACTTAACGACCAAATCATCCGTAATTCCTGATGGACAGCGGCTGAAGGTTCGGCTGTCAATTGCGTTAATGCATCCAAGGCTCTTTGCCATGCTGAAACTTGCGGCAATAAATCGATAATTTCCTTAAACGGCGATTGCAGATACTGCTGGGTTATTTGCAGGCAAGCCTCGTTTTGATACTTCAGGCGCTGCAATAACGATGAGCTCACGGCGGCGTACCAACCGTAACCCGCACTCTGCGCCTGTAGACAAAAACCAGCCAAGTCAGCCAAAAATACGTTATTTTTGGGATTGCCGGTCATCATTTCAGTTTCGCCTACCCAATACAACAACAAAGCATGAAACAAACGTTCGTAGGCCAGTTTATTGGTCTTTAATAAATGAGCGCTGTGCTCGGCAGTGCCTTTACCCTGATAAATATCCACGGCATCCAGCAGGATTAAATTCAGTAAATAAAGTTCCTCATTTTCCCAGCCCAGCTTGAGCGTAATTTGTGTCTGTTGCTTAAGCAATTGCAGATTGCCTGGGCTGCGGCTTTTTAGCAAGGCCAGATTAAAAAAACAGCCGTGCAGGCCGACAATACTGATATTACGTTTACCAGTTTCTTTTTTGAGCGCTTTAAGCGCCGCATTAAACCATTCAATCGCCTCATCATTACGGTTTTGCAAAAAGCGCAGGGTGGCCAGCAATGTCAATCCATCCGACGACGGATCATCGTCCAGCCACCGCTGGGCATCCGTAAAATTACCGCGCAACAAGCGTTCGTCAATAACGGCATGGACGATAGCGGGATTGTTGTGTTTTACCGCACCGAAAAATTGCTCCAGCAATTGATATTGCGTGGACACATCGCTCAGATTCATGCGCCCGTCATGCAAAAAATAGCTCAAGACCAGGAATTTAATCTGATCCGGCAAGGAGGCGAACCAATCGGCATCGTAATCATCAAAGAAAATCCTGTTAATAGTCTCTGCGAACTTTTGCCGATAATCGCCATGAAAGCGTTCGATATTGGCGGAAAACGCCGATGCGTTGCCCTGATACAGAAAAATACGTAATAGTTTTACCGCATGGTAGATGCTGATTTTAGAGGAATAATAATGAGTAGGTTCGGCAATCAACAGCTGCGCTAATTTGCTAAACCAGGGCCGGTCTATGGCCAGCCGCATCAGCGGCTCGGCTATGGCTTCATTACAACGCCAACCATCCGAAGTTATCATAATCAACTCGGATTGTTGCAGCTTATCCCGTAAGGGCTTATTAATCAGACGCAAGGTTTGCAGATCAAAACCGGATGATTTTGCCAACAAACCGGTCAGGTTAGTTTGACCTATCGGCGCATAAATAACGGACAATACGAGCATAATTTCTTGCTCATTGCTGGATAAGGCGTTAAAAAAATTGAGTAATTTATTGTTCATTGATAGTTTGTTGCATTAAAAAAATATCGGCGATTTAACGTGTCATCCCAATCGCCTGTCTTCCGAGCTTACGAAGGCGCCTGTAAAATGATAACAGTCATCCCGACGACACGCTATCGCAAGCACTCATTGCCTGCCACATTATTCATCAGCAGCCGCTAAAATAGACATAATATACTGTAATTGTTGATTTTTTTCACAAACAGCCGTTTCCGTCAAAATCCATATCTTTTTTTTGTAGACGTTGGTAATTTATTAGATATAGAATACGCCAGCTTTATGGGGCTAGACCGGTTTAATCATCGGTCAAAAGAGGGGGGGAAATAGCCTTTCGGGGCGTTAATAACAATAATAAAAAGAGTAATACTGCTTGGGTTAAGTCGTACTAACGACAACTAAATAATAAAAATAATAAAACTCAGCGCGCCCGCTTTATGCGGGCTTTTTATTGTCTATCGTTTAGTTTTTGCGCCACGTCGAAGTCAGCTCAATACCAGAAATGCACGCCGGCGACCAACCGGGCTCCTGTCGAGTAAAGTCCGGCGGCCTGTAAATTATCCGCCGCCGACCCAAACTTGTTCGCCCATTCAACGCCCACGTAGGGCGCAAATTCGCGCCGAATCTCGTAACGCAGACGCAGTCCCCCGGAAAAATCGGACAAACCGCTACTCACGGCTCGCGTAATGTCACTTTGGCTATAAAAATTCATCTCTACACGGGGTTGCAAAATGAGTCTTTGGGTCAGCAATAGATCGTATTCAGTTTCCAGCCGGAATGACGTGCGCCCCTGCTCGTTAACGTAAGCAGTCGCTTCCACATAAATCCAATAAGGCATTACTCCCTGGACGCCGAAGGCCAGCCAAGTGTGATTGCTGCCCTGACCGCTGTCGTAACGTACGCCCAGTTGCGTATCCCAATAAGCGGTGGCCGCGTGCGCCCACAGCAACTCGTTACGCGCATCTTTAAACCTGCCGCCGTCTATGTCGCCCTCGGCCCTGATAACGGCGCGGTCAGATGTCTGACCATACGAGGCCTGCCAATCATAGGTCATAGCGGTGCCGCTGGCGGAGGTTACGCTTTCAAGCCGGTCGACCAGCACTGAGGCGAATCTGTCTTCGTCGCCCATCTGCGGATGCGGGATAGGGCCGAAATCATAACCGTCCGAGTAGGCGTTCGGATCGCGGGCGTCCGGCGGCGCAAAACCGCCCTGCATAGACATAGCTTCCCCGCCGTGGTTCATCGCATGCCCGGCATGTTGCGCTGCACCTGTCGTGTCGACGGATAGGGCATCGTGAGTCATCTTGCTGTGATCCATACTGCCATGATTCATTTTGCTGTGATCCATCTTACTGTGATCCATACCCGGCATAGCATTCATATCCACGGCGTTTTTTTCAGGCGCGGTCACTGATTTTTTCCGGGACTTCACATCGTTGCGCGTGCTTGTGGTTACCGAATGATGACTGTGATCGACCGGAACCGGGTCTGTTTCCGCCCAGGCGGAAGACAGGTTGAGCGCCGTCAAGGCGGCTATCACAGTCATTCGACGCTTCATTCCCTGCTCCTCTTTTCGTTGCGCCACGCTAAGCCACAACCACGACACGCATCATACCCGCATGCATGTGGTAAAACAGGTGGCAATGCCAGGCCCAGCGTCCCGGCGCATCAGCAGTGACCCGGAAACTCACACGTTGCGCCGGTTGCACAATAATCGTATGTTTCCGCACTTGAAAATCGCCGCCCGGGCTTTCCAGATCACACCACATACCGTGCAAATGGATGGGATGTGTCATCATCGTATCATTGACCAGGATCACACGCAGCCGTTCACCCAGGCGAAAATGCACCGGCGTCGATGCGCCGAACTCAAGGCCGTCAAATGACCAGCTGTAACGCTCCATATTGCCGGTGAGATGCAGTTCAATTTCACGGCCGGGCTCTCGTGGATCCGGCGATTCTCCGATGCTGCGCAGATCGGCATAAGTCAGTACCCGACGGCCATTGTTTCTCAGTCCGATGCCGGGATCATCCAGGTTGGTACGCGGCATATCTACACGCATATCGACGTTGGCGCCGTATTCGCTGCTGGCGTGATGCGCACGGACATCCCCACTCATATCGCCCATCATGTCCATCATGGTGAGCGGAACCGGCTTATCCAAGGCAGGCACCGCCGCCGTCATGCCGGGATGAATCGCCAATGTGCCGCAAGCGTAACCGGTGCGATCCATAGACTGGGCAAAGACAGTATAAACTTCGGCTTCGGGCGTGACGATAACATCGTAGGTTTCGGCAAGACCGATGCGCAATTCATCGACACAAACCGGCTCAATGTTCTGCCCATCCGCCTGCACCACCTGCATTTTAAGTCCGGGGATACGGATGTCGAATAGCGTCTGCGCCGCAGAATTAATAAAACGCAGCCGCACTTTCTCGCCGGGACGAAACAGCCCCGTCCAGTTGCCGCCCGGCGTAGCGCCGTTCATGAGATAGCTGTAGGTATAGGCGGAAATGTCCGACAAGTCGGTCATACTCATACGCATCATGTTCCACATNNAGCTTGGCGAAAACCGTCATCGGGTCTTCGTCAGTCCAATCGGACAACTGCACCACATAGTCGCGATTCGCCTGAATAGGGTCGGCGTCTATCGGATCGATGATAATAGCGCCGTACAGCCCGGTCTGTTCCTGCATGCCGGAATGGGAGTGATACCAGTAAGTGCCGGATTGTCCGACTTTGAAGCGATAGTTGAAGGTTTCCCCTGGCGCGATGCCTTTAAAGCTGACGCCCGGCACACCATCCATTTGATAAGGCAGGATAATACCGTGCCAATGTATCGACGTCTCCTCGTCCAGACGGTTGGTGACATGCAGCGTCACCGTATCGCCCTCGCGCCAATGCAGCGTAGGCGCAGGAATTGATCCGTTAACAGTGGTCGCCATGCGCGGAGTGCCGGTAACATTGACGGGGGTTTTGGCGATGATGAGCTTAAATTCAGTGCCGGTCAGTACGTCAGCCTGCGTAGCCAGCTTTGCCTGCGCCGCTTTAATCCACGGCGACAGGCTTAAAGCGGCCAATCCCTGAATAAAGCGTCTGCGGGAAAGATTCGTGAATAGGGAAGAAGTGTCGGTAATAGACTGCATGTCTCGGTAATGGATAACGCATTGTTTAGAGTGATTTGATTATCATATCGCCGATTCATGTCGTATGCTTGAAATTCGGCAACTGCTTTTTTATGCCGATGCCTGCGGCTTTTCAATATCGGCCACCCAATCGCGCCAAATCGACATCAACACAGCCATCAGCGCAGGCCCCAGGAATAAGCCCAGCAAACCGAACGTTTCCATGCCGCCGAAAATGCCCAGCAACGTCCAGACAAACGGCAATTTAACAGCGCCGCCAATTAACGCCGGACGCACATAATTGTCCGCAACCAGCGTCAGTATCATACCGTAAACAAACAGTCCGCCCGCCGCCGTAGCATGCCCCTGAGCCGCAAGCACCAGGGCACAAACGCCGAATATCAATTTGGCGGCATAAGGAATCATGGCAAAAACACCGGTCAATGCGCCCAGCATGGCCGGATGACTTAAGCCTGCAATCGCATAAGCGATCCCCATCAATAAGCCCTTGCCCAAGCCGATCAGCACCATGCCGTTGACTGTGGAACGCACGGCATCCGTGGCATGTAAGGTATAACGCAAGCCCTTTTCTCCGAACAGCTTACGGCTGCTCGCCAAAACCTGACGACCCAGGTTGTCGCCATGTTGATAAACAAAAAGCAACACCAATAACAGAGTCAAAAAACCGAAGAAGCGATGTAAAAGTTGGCCTGCAAAATCTTTGGTATAACTGACTGCGCCGCCCGAACTCAACCAATGCAGAGATTCATTGGCCGCCTCTGAACTGCCCAACACATTCATCCAGTTTTCTTTGGCCCAAGAACCGATGACGGGCAAGGTTTCCAGCCAGACCGGTGGCGCTATGCCCACATGTTGCGCATCGGTCAGCAGTTGACCCAGCGACTGCGCCTCCTGTGCCAAGCGGATCAAGCCATAGCTCAATGGCGCCAAAATAACCGCACCGATCAGCAAGGTAAGTCCCCAAGCGCCCCAGGTTATTTTTCCATGCCGGTCATTAGAAATCAATAGCCGTTGATAAACAGGCCAGGTAGAAATAGCCAGCACCACGGCCCAAGCCAACAAGCCAAGAAAACCGTGTAAAACCCATCCACCCAGCAACAGTAACAAAAGGCCGCCGATAAAACGGGCGCGAACTTCGGGATTATTTGACATAGCAGATGATTTATAACTTAAAAGAACATCCTGCATTTTAACACTGCATAGCGTCAGCTTGATTACAACATTGTTTCGTGTCTTTCGTGCTTTTCGTGGATCATTCGCCGTTTTCTGGTTTAACCGTTGCCGCAATCAGTCGCCGCTCAAACAATGCAACGATTAACAGATAAAGCGACATCAGTTCCACCGACAATAACCACGGTTGCCAACCGGCATTGACCGGTAGCTGCACCCGCGCCAGATATAAAATAATACCCAGCGCAATATAAGCCAGCACCCGCTTAACCTCGTAAGCGACCGGGTAATAGCGCCGCCCCAACAAATAAGACGCTATCGCCATACCGGCGTAGCAAGCCAGCGTCGCCCACGCCGAACCGACATAACCCCATACCGGTATCCACCAAACATTCAGACCTATCGTAAGCAGTGCGCCCGCCAAGGAAACGCTTGCGCCCATTAGGGTGCGGTCGGTCAGTTTGTACCAGATCGACAAATTAACATAAATCCCTAAACATAAATTAGCCAGCAACAATATCGGCACGACGTCGAGACCTGCGCGGAACTCCTCGCCGAGAAAATACTTGAAGAAATCGATAAACAAGGTCACCAGTAAAAAGATAAAGACGCAAAAAATAACAAAAAACTTCAGCACTTTTGCGTAAACAGCACGGGCATCGCTGTTGCCCGAATAGGCAAAGAAAAACGGCTCGGAGGCGTAGCGAAACGCCTGTATAAACAGCGACATCAAAATGGACAGCTTGTAACAGGCACTGTAAATCCCTAACATTTTCATATTGGTCTGGAAATCATAAGGCAACAGGTATTTTAACAGCGCGCGACTGAGCATTTCATTGATAATCCCGGCAAAACCGATCACCACCATCGGCAGCGAATAACGAACCATCCTGCCGAACAGTTCGCGGTCAAAACCCCAGGCCAGCCCTTTTAATTGAGGCGCAAGCAATAAGAATTTGACGACACTGGCCATCAAATTGTCGATAAAAATATAGCCTATGCCTATTGCAGGGTAATAAATAAGGCTTATCCATGAGTGCGGATTTTCCGCGTACAGTTTGGGGCAATAAATAATAAAAAACAGGCTAAGCAGTACGGTGACGCCTATTTCCGTCACCTTGATGCCGGCAAAACGAAACGCCTTGTCTTCCGCGCGCAGCCTTGCAAACGGAATAGAGGCAACGGCGTCCAGGATCAAGATCAGGCTGAAACACAACACA
>PMJA01000056.1 GCA_003158415.1 Methylobacter sp. | reverse complement strand
ATCGGAACGCAACATCAAGCCGTCTTTTTTAGACCATAACTGAAAGGCGATTTTTTTTTCGTATTTATGACCGATCTCATTCGCCTGTAACAGCCCGTCAAAGATGGGCCATAACTGATCGTCAATAGTGCTTTGATTGAAGTCCTGAACTGAAAACGCCGGGTTTTTTTTAGACCGCAGCAATAAGCCGTCATCCTCGGACCATAGTTGAAAAGCGTTTTTACTTTTGAACTTGCGTTTTAACGCATAGGTGTTTAAAAGCTCGTCGGCCTTTTCCTGCTCCTGGCTCCAGTGCCCTGATAATGAGCCTTCATGCAGCAGACTTNNCCCCAGATCAGCATGGAGGCGGAAAGCAGGCTGACCAACAATAATTGCCGAAGGGAGTAATTCATGACTCGTCTTCATTATCGATAATATAGCCCACGCCTCTGACGGTGCGAATGAGCGCAGGATCGAGTTTTTTGCGTAGATAATGGATGTGAACTTCAACGGTATTGCTTTCTACATCGGATTCCCACGAATACAGACTTTCTTCCAGCCGAGAACGCGAAACCACCTTGCCGATGTTGCTCATCAGAAAGCTCAGTACCTCAAATTCTTTTTGCGACAGCTCCACCTTTTCGTTGTGATAGACCACCTGATGGGATGCGGGATCAAGAACGATACCTTTATACTCGATAGTCGGAGCACTACGCCCCTCGCTACGTCTGGCCAACGCCCTTAACCGGGCGCAGACTTCATCCAATTCAAACGGCTTAATAACAAAATCATCCGCGCCGCTATCCAAGCCCAACACCCGGTCAGGAATGGTGTCTTTAGCCGTTAGCACCATGACCGGGGTTTCATCCTTGCGGCTTCTTAACGCCCGCAAAATCGCCATGCCGTCCATATCGGGCAAGTTCAGATCCAATACAATCAGCTCATAGCTATTGAGTTTTAAAGCCTCGTCGGCCAGCTTGCCGTTGGTTAGCCAATCGACTGCATAACCTTCCATTTTTAAACCGGCAACCAGACCGTCGCCCAATATTTCATCATCTTCAACCAGTAACAGGCGCACTTATCCTCCAGAATTAGTCATTTTTACCATGCTGTTCGGGCACATCCCGCCGGGTCGCGCCGGTATACAGTTGTCTGGGTCGGCCGATTTTTTGATCAGGATCCGCAATCATTTCATCCCAATGCGCAATCCAGCCTACAGTCCGTCCCATGGCGAACATGGCGGTAAACATATTGGTGGGTATGCCTAAGGCATGCAGGACGATGCCTGAATAAAAATCGACATTCGGGTATAGTTTTTTCTCGATAAAGTAATTATCTTCGAGCGCAATGCGTTCCAGCTCCAGCGCCAGTTTAAATAGCTTGTCGTCATGTAATCCCAGTTCGGTGAGTACTTCATGACAGGTTGCCCGCATCAAGGTAGCGCGTGGATCGTGATTTTTATAGACACGGTGACCGAAGCCCATGAGCCTGAACGGGTCGTTTTTATCCTTGGCCTTGTTGATATACTCCGGGATACGCGAAACATCGCCGATTTCTGTCAGCATGTTGAGCACGGCTTCGTTAGCACCGCCGTGAGCCGCGCCCCAAAGACAGGCTATACCCGCAGTAACGCAGGCGTAAGGGTTGGCACCGCTGGAACCGGCCAGGCGGACGGTTGAGGTGGACGCGTTTTGTTCATGATCGGCATGCAGGATCAAGATTCTATCCAATGCACGTACCAAGACCGGGTTGGGTACAAAATCATCGCACGGGGTCGCCAGCAACATGCGCATAAAGTTTTCCACATAACTGAGCTTGTTTTGCGGGTACATAAACGGCAGGCCTGTGCTGTATCGGTGGCACATAGCCACGATAGTCGGGACTTTGGCAATCAGGCGAATGGCGCTTAAGTCACGATGGTTTTTAGACTTTATATCCAGCGCATCATGATAAAACGCCGACAAGGCGCCGACGACGGCCACCATAATGGCCATCGGATGGGCATCGCGACGAAAGCCTTTGAAGAAGTTGGTGAGCTGGTCATGCACCATCGTATGCAGCGTGATAGTGCCTTCAAACTCCTGCATTTCGGCGTTATTGGGCAACTCGCCATTCAGCAATAAATAGCAGACTTCCAGAAAGGTACATTTTTCCGCCAGTTGTTCAATCGGGTAACCGCGATAAAGCAATATGCCCGCTTCGCCGTCGATGTAAGTGATGGTGGAACTGCAACTGGCGGTAGAGGTAAAGCCGGGGTCGTAAGTAAATAGGCCTGTTTCTTTATACAGCGTCTGGACATCGATGACGTCGGGCCCTGTTGAGCCGGATAAAATCGGCAGCTCACATAAAGGCTGACCGTTCTCGTTTAAGGTAAGGCTGCGTGGATTAGTCATGGCTTTCTCTCTTTTAAAAACGGTGTGGCGTAGGATAGATCAAACGTGAGCCGCATTGGCAATGGCAAGCTTTGCCAATTCAGTCACTTTAGCCCAGTTTTTAGATTTTACCGCATCCGCCGGGGCCAGCCAGGAACCGCCCACACAAGCGACATTGCTTAATGCTAAATAGGCGCTGTAATTTTCAGGCGAAATGCCGCCGGTCGGGCAAAAAGTCACTTGCGGAATAGGTCCTGCGATGGCTTTCAGCATCGGAATACCGCCTGCGGCTTCCGCCGGAAAAAATTTGAAATGATCCAGGCCGTACTCCATGCCCAGCATCAGTTCCGACAGCGTAGCTATGCCGGGAATCAAGGCGATATTACCCGCTTTGGCCGCGGCCAGCAAGGTCGGCGTCAGGCCGGGGCTGATGGCGAAAACCGCGCCAGCCTCTTCGGCCGCTTTTAACTGTTCGGGCGTGGTAATCGTGCCTGCACCGACGATCGCATCTTTGACTTCCTGGCTGATAAGCCGGATGGCCTCCAGCGCAACAGGCGTGCGCAAGGTGATTTCCAGCACTTTAATACCGCCTGCAACCAGGGCTTTGGCCAACGGTACGGCATCATCCAGGTTTTGTATGACCATGACCGGCATGACCGGGCCTGCGTTTAAAACGTCTGTGGGTTGGATTTTCCAGTGGTTTGTATTCATGGTTTTATTTTTAAGTTAGGTTTTTGTTTGTAGTATGGGTAGAGATACGAAGCACATCAATCGCGAAACATGGGCTTTCTTCGTCAGTTCATCTTATAGCTCTAAAATTCCAAATTAAGGATTTTCCTGGTTTCATCAATTTCTTCAACATAGGCCGACCAAACTATTTTAATTTCTTCATTAGAGAGATAAGGTTTATATTTTGATATGTCAATTCCTACGGTTTTTTTCGGCTTAAATGTTTCTCGGCATAAAACCCAATACTTACCCTTATCCATTCGAGTCTGGACTGTCACTAGCCCAGGGTGTACAACTAAAAAATCAAGATACTCATATTCAGATATTTTCAAACCAACACGGCGATCAATTGACATTGGTGTTAAGAATACTGTAACAACACGGTTGAACTCATGCCATTCCGATTTGGCTTTTTCTCCATAGTTTTTGGCATATCCTGACGGATCGTCTAGTTTGCTCCAATTAGATTTAGGGAGTTCGATAACCTTGTTTGGAACATTCAGGACAAAATACTCTTCTTCCGCTAATGACATTGAAGTAAAGCTTAGTGAAACTGTAATTACAGCTACAATTTTCGTTCAAATATTCATAATCTATCCCTTTTTATTGAAACTCTTTTCATCGTTCCCACGCTCTGCGTGGGAATGCCGCCGTTGACGCTCCAGCGTCTTCTTTTACCATGAATCCACCTCAATTAAACTTTCCAAGCCTGCATAATGACTGGCACTTGAATATCGCCAATGTTCCGGTAAACGGACATAGCCACGTTTTACCGGATTAGCATGAATATAGTCTAATTTCTCACGCATCATAGCCTCACTAAATACAAGCTCCGCGTGAACACCTTCTTGCCAAAACTGATATTCCCGGTCGGTTTTGTGCGCCCGTTTGGAAAAACGCAAGCGTGTTAATAAGCGCTCAGCATGGTGTGCCTGTAAGTAGTCAATTAGTTGCCTAGCGGTAAAGGATTTAAAGCTATGCACACATTTGTTCAGATTTTTCGCTTGGGCAATAAAATGTAAATGGTTTTCTAAAATAACGTAGCCATAGAGTTTTAAGGCCTCATGTTCTCTTTGATAACGCCAGCAATCAAGCACTATTTGTACTGTATCAGGGCGGGTAAAAACGGGTAGCCATTCCATCACCGTGCATGTCATAAAGTGCGGCTTATCGGGTTCGGTGATGGTGTAGCGACTTCTACCCATATTGCTTTTTGCTCAGTTAAGCTGGCAACGCTGGAGCGTTGCGGGATTCATTCCCACGCGGAGCGTGGGAACGATGTAGAACAAGGATTGCGCACTGCATTTTGCCAAAATTCTTCGGTCAAGGGTGGAATGTCACTATAATCAATCACCTCATCCGGCATCGCGTTTAATGCGGCTATTTCTCCCTGCTGTTGCTCAGTCAACGCAACGGCTGGATTGAGTGAAAAATGCTGTTCATTCAATGGCTTGTTAACGTTTCCTCTTTTTAGAATCTGCCCGTCTTGTGCAACTTACCGTCCCTGGTACTGAATATCGGCATCTGAGATGACGGTTCATTCTTTAATCAGGCAGTTAAGAGAGACGCAGAAACCATACCTAATCCACCAAAAACAAATTACTAGCCCCCGTTTCAGCAGAAGACGCACCCAGCCGGAAGCGGCCGAACATCTCGCGTCCCATACCGTAGTGATGGTTTTTAGCGGAATTGGGCGCGGGAATTCGGGCATTGAATTCGGCCTCGTCCACCAATACGTTGATATTGCCGGTTTGCAGGTTCATGGAAATAATATCGCCATTATGCACTTTCGCCAACGGGCCACCGGATTCACATTCCGGGCATAAATGGATAACGGAGGGGACTTTGCCCGAAGCGCCGGACATGCGCCCATCTGTCACCAGCGCCACCTTGTAGCCTTTGTCTTGTAGTACGCCCAGCGGTGGCGTCAGTTTATGCAGTTCCGGCATGCCGTTGGAACGCGGCCCCTGAAAGCGGATGACGGCGACGAAATCTTTTTCCAGTTCGCCGCGTTTAAAGGCGCCCAGCATGTCTTCCTGGTCATCGAATACAATGGCGGGCGCTTCAACGATTTGATGTTCAGCCGAAACGGCAGACAGTTTGGAGATGCCGCGTCCTAAATTGCCGTGCATCACATGCAGGCCGCCGCCGGTAGCGAAGGGTTTTTCGACGGTACCCAGCACATCGGTATCCAGCGAAACATCGGGAACAGGTTCCCAGATTAATTTATCGTCTATCAGCTTGGGTTCCTGGCGGTAGCTGTTCATGCCGCGCTCATCGGCAACGGTAATAATGTCTTCATGCAACAGGCCGTTGCGTAACAGCTCGGCAATCAACACGCCCATGCCGCCCGCCGCCTGGAAGTGGTTCACGTCGGCCGGGCCGTTGGGGTAAATTTTGGCTATTAGAGGAACCGCTTTGGATAGATGGTCGAAATCGTCCCAATTAAGCACGATGCCGGCGGCGCGGGCAATGGCGATCAAGTGCATGGTGTGGTTGGTCGAGCCGCCCGTCGCCAATAAACCGATGACGGCATTGACGATAGCTTTTTCGGAAATCATGTGCGCAATCGGACGGTAATCGTCACCCAATGCGGTAAATTTTAAAACCTGTTTGGCCGCCGCTTGGGTGAGCTCGTCGCGCAACGGCGTGTAAGGGTTGATGAAGGAGCTGCCAGGCAAATGCAAGCCCATGATTTCCATCATCATCTGGTTGCTGTTGGCCGTGCCGTAAAAGGTGCAGGTACCTGGGCTGTGGTAAGATGCAGACTCGGCTTCCAGCAGTTCCTTGCGGCCGATTTTACCGGTGGCGTAAGCTTGGCGGGCGCGGGCTTTTTCTTTGTTGGTCAAGCCGCTGGGCATAGGCCCTGCCGGAATAAAAATAGTCGGCAAATGGCCGAAACTTAACGCGCCGATCAACAGTCCGGGCACTATCTTGTCGCAAACGCCCAGGTACAATGCGCCGTCAAACATGTTGTGGCTCATGCCGATGGCGGTGGACATGGCGATCAGGTCGCGGCTGAATAATGACAATTCCATGCCGGGCTGTCCCTGAGTGATGCCGTCGCACATGGCTGGTACGCCGCCAGCAACCTGGGCGACGCCGCCCTCCTCTCTGATGGCGGCTTTGATTAAATCCGGCGCATCCTTGTACGGCTGGTGAGCCGACAACATGTCATTGTAAGACGTGATAATGGCAATATTGGCTTTTTGATCGCCGGTCAAATCGGCTTTTTCACTGGCGCTACAGGCCGCGAAGCCGTGAGCCAAATTGCCGCAACCCATGCCGGAACGTATCGGGCCTTTTTTAGCAATGCCGTCGATATAGTTCAGGTAGGCCGAGCGGGTAGGATGACTACGCTCAATGATTTCTTGAGTCACTCTTTCAATTACGGGATGCATATTTATTCCTCTAGGGTTGCGCGAATGATAATTGTATTTATTCTTCCCAGGCCCGACCATCTCTGGCAAGCAAGGCAACCGAGGCGACCGGCCCCCAGGTTCCGGCAGGATAGGGCTTGGGCGCGTCTTGATAATAATGCCAAGCGTTTTGTATGGAATCTATCCACGTCCAAGCCTGTTCAATTTCTTCGCGGCTAAGAAACAGGGTCGGGTTGCCGCGCATGGCTTCCAGCACCAGTTTTTCATAACCGCCGAAAATCCGGCTCTTTTTAAAGGTATCGGAAAAGCTTAAATCCAGCTTGGTTTTTTTCAGTTTAATGTGCTCATCAATGCCGGGTATTTTATTCAGCATTTCGATTTCTACGCCCTCATTCGGTTGCAGATGAATAATCAATTTATTGGGTGGCAGTTCACGAAAGCTGTCTTTGAAAATATTATGAGGTAACTGTTTAAAA
Source organism: Methylobacter sp. (assembly GCA_003158415.1). GTDB lineage: Bacteria > Pseudomonadota > Gammaproteobacteria > Methylococcales > Methylomonadaceae > Methylobacter_C. Next base: position 4,772 of record PMJA01000056.1, on the reverse strand, counting down.
TAAACTACTATTTCAGTGCGCTTTGCGGTCAGGCGCTTTCCGGTGCGCAAGTAAAACGGTACGCCCGCCCAACGCCAGTTATCAATATCGACGCGCAAGGCGACAAAACTTTCTGTGGCGCTATCAGTATTCGCGCCGTCTTCTTCCAGGTAGCCTGGCACGGCGCTGCCTTTGATATAACCGGCGCTGTACTGTCCGCGCACGGTTTTTTCTTCAACATTGGCGAGGGTAATCGGCCGCAAGGCTTTAAGCACTTTTATTTTTTCATTATGGATGCTGTCGGCTTCCAGGTTAACCGGCGGCTCCATGGCGATAAACGTTAAAATTTGTAACAGATGGTTTTGCAACATGTCGCGCAACTGGCCGGTTTTATCAAAATAATCGAAGCGACCTTCGATGCCGACTTCTTCCGCTGCGGTAATCTGGATATGGTCGATGGTGTTGTGATTCCAGTTGGTGGTGAAAATGGAATTGGCGAAACGCAAGGCCAATAAATTCAAGACAGTTTCTTTGCCCAGGTAATGGTCGATACGGTAAACCTGTTTCTCGTTGAATACGCTCGCCACGACATCGTTGATTTCTTTCGATGATTTCAGGTCGTGGCCGATGGGTTTTTCCATCACCATGCGCGAGTTTTCCGTCAATACACCGGATTTGGCCAGTCCCTGGCAAATGCTTTTAAACAGGAACGGCGCGACGGCAAAGTAATTGACCATAATCCGGTGTTTCTGGTCTATGACGGCATTTAACTGCCGGTATTGATCCATCTGGGTCAGGTCTATTTTCAGATAGGAAAGTCGGGCTGAAAACCGCGCCCACACGGCGTCATCAATGTCATCATTCAAAAACTCCTGCAAACTTTTGTAGGCTAACTCAACAAATTCAGAGTCTTTCAGGTCATGCCGGTCTACACCGATAATACGAGTATCCGTTTCGATGAAGTTGGCATTTTCAAGGCTATACAAGGAAATAAGCAGCTTGCGTTTTGATAGATCACCCAGCGCGCCATAAATTACTAAATCACAGGGTTTAAATGTTTTTTCGTTTTTCATGTGTTGGCAGTAGGTAAAAAGTGATGGGCGAGGGTTAAGAAAAATGGACATTTTTTTGCAAAATGCCAAAGTTTTATTATCGCAGAAATCTTCTCAAGATGCTGTACTGATTGCAATACCTTGGGCGCAGCAAGATCGACGTTATCATTGCATAGTAAAATTTTAAGTCTAAATGCCGTTCTTGGAATTATGGCAGGTGGTTTGTTGGCAGGGTTTTATAGAGGGGGAGCAGGGTTATGAGAGTGCTGGATCATGCATTAATCACAAATGCGTTCAACCGGAAAATAGCAGCTGAAACAACTGCCTTTGCCTAATTCGCTGTCGATATGCAAATGGGCGTCATGTCGCATCAGCACATGCTTGACAATAGCCAAACCCAGTCCGGTGCCGTTTACTTTCTTGATGCGCTTGATTTCGCTCCGGTAAAAGCGCTCGGTGACCCTGGGTATATCCGCTTTGGCGATGCCTTCACCCTGATCTTCAACGGCCAGCACTACAGACTCCGGGTTTTGGTACCAGCGCACCTTCACCACCGAATCGTCCGGCGAATATTTGAGGGCATTGCCTAATAAATTAGTGAAGGCGCTGCGCAGTTCCTGCTCTTCGCCGACGATATGCGCGGCGGTTTCCAGGGTTAATTCGATGCGTCGAGACGCATTTTCAAGGGCGTCGCCTTCTTTACAAATCTGGCTTAACAGCGCGGGCACATCGACACAGTGCGATTTTTTCTGTTGCGTTTCCAACCGCGTCAACAATAACAAATCATCAACCAGATGCTGCATGCGCTCGGTTTGTCCCTGCATTTGCTGGAACGAGCCGGTTAATAACGGTGAATGTCCGTCATCCAGATCCTGCAAGGTTTCCAGATAACCTTTTAATACCGTCAACGGCGTTCGAAGTTCATGGGAGACATTGGCCACAAAATCCTTGCGCATGCGTTCCATTTTTTTCAGTTGCGTGACATCTTGCGCCAATAACAAGCGCAAGCCTGCGCCATAAGGCACAATCCGCACTTCCAGGGTAATGCGGTTATCGACCGGCGACGGCAATATAACCGCTTCCTCATAGCGTCCTGATTTTAAATAGTGGATAAACTCAGGATAGCGAATAAGATTAGGTAAACGCTGACCCATATCGGCTTGCTGCAAACCGAACACCGCTCTTGCGGCTTTATTGGCCCAATCAATTTCGTCATGGACTCCCAAAACAATAGCCGCATCAGGCAGCGCTTCCGTGGACTGGCGAAACTGGTCGATCATTTTGCTCAGTTTCTTTTTACGGTGTTTTTCGTTTTTTTTAATACGATAAACGTGGTAATAAATCTCTTCCCAAATACCGGTGGTTTTAGGGTATTTTTTACTGCCGCCCCTGCTGATCCATGCTTCAAAACGCTTGATCTGAACGACCTGCCGCATAATGATGGCCAGCATCAGCAAGAATAGTAACGGTAAAAAAAGCCCGGTCAAGCCGCCGACCACCGCCGCCGTCAACAGCAGTAACAGTACGGTATTTATCTCTTTTTTCCAGATGCCCATAACACTTAATCCATCAATGAAAACCGGTAACCGAAACCGCGCACGGTTTGCACTAAATCTTCGCGACCGTATTCCTCGAGAATTTTTCTCAGACGGCGGATATGGACATCAATCGTGCGTTCTTCAATATAAACGCTACGGCCCCAAACCTGATCCAACAATTGCGTGCGGCTGTAAACTTTATCGGGATGGGTCATAAAAAAGTGCATCAACCGGAATTCGGTGGGGCTCACTTCCAATTGCCTGTCGCCGATGCTGAGCCGGTGCTGTTCGGTATCCAGCATTAAATCGCCCACGGTGATTTGCGCCTGACCTTGTATTTTGCCGCTGCGGCGCAATACGGCGCGGATGCGCGCCACCAATTCCCTGGGTGAAAAAGGCTTGGTCATATAGTCGTCGGCGCCGATTTCAAGGCCCCTGACCTTATCCTCTTCTTCGCCGCGAGCCGTCAAGACGATAATGGGAATATCCCGGTAGATGGGTTCTTTCTTTAAGCGCCTAGCCCATTCAACGCCGCTGATGCCCGGCAACATCCAGTCCAGCAGAATTAAATCCGGCATCCGGTCTTCCAGGATCTTCTGAGCCTCTTCCGCATCGGCGGCGGCAATAGGCATAAAGCCCGCCTGCTCAAGAACCATCATTAACATGCCCCTGATAGCGTCTTCATCTTCAACAACGAGAATATTAAAACTAGACATAATTGTTTTCTTAATTAAAAATTGGGTATTGTAACAAAGAGCTTGTTACCTTATTGTGACAATATTTTATAAATCCAGCCCAAGGGTCGAAAAATCTTACCATTTTTATCTTAAATTTATATGCATCTATCCTAAAAACCGGATAGGTAAGGCTTGTTGGCGGGCCATTTATGGTTAACTGTTTAAATTTCTGATTGGGTTGCGTAAGCAATGATTTACAATACAGCCACATATACAATCAAGCCTATTTCATTACTGTTATAAAATGGTAACTTCCAAAATTTATCTTAATGTACCCTATGCACAAAGCGATGCGGTAAAAGCGCTCGGTGCGAGATGGGATGCAGCCAATAAGAAATGGTATATCCCTGCCAATATGGATATCGCTATTTTTGCAAAATGGCAACTTCAAGCAGGCACTTTGGACTTGCCCGCAACAATACTCAGTAAACCCGGATCTCGTGGTTCATCCACCACAACCAGTTCTTCTGCCAATAATGCCGCACTTGGTATAATTACCCAGGCAACAGACAAAAATTTTGTTGCCTATAATGGCAATGAGCCGCCATGGGATTAAGGCAATATTCAAAATGAACGTACCCGAATTGCGCAGGATATTTCTACGTTACGTAGAAAATGGACAAAAAGACTGGCAAGACAGGTATATTCTTCGCAAGAAATCGCCTAATGTGTGCTTCTGCACAACATCAATCAGCTAACGAATTCAACGGTATAAAATGAACACATTAAAGTACCTGGCTGGCTACTCGGCAACAATAACAGATCAGGTTCATAGTCTCATCGACAATGATAGATTGGCTGAGGTACTATTAAAAAAATACCCTGTTAGCCATGATATCAGGACGGATAAAGCACTCTATGTCTATGTCGTGGAGTTGAAGAATCAATTTCTTCGGCAATCCAGTCCGCTTAGCAAAGTTGTTTACGATGACAAAATTGATGTGATCCATCAAGCATTGGGATTACATTCATTTGTATCCAGAGTTCAGGGCAATAACCTGAAATCAAAGAATGAAATCCGAATAGGATCGGTCTTTAAAAATGGTCCACTTGAATGCCTTAAAATGATTGTCGTGCATGAACTTGCCCATTTAAGAGAAAAGCAGCATAACAAGGCATTTTACAAATTATGCGAGCACATGGAGCCCGACTACCATCAGTTAGAATTTGATATGCGGCTTTATCTGACTTACCTTGATCTTGTAGGAAAACTTTACTGAATGTTACTTTTCCAAAGCCTTTATGTGCCTTTTTTGTGTAAGATAAGCATTAACCTGCCTTTCACCCGTTTTCTGTAAGCTGTTGAGCCAGGAACTTGTCCAGTTGATTTGCAAACGCTTGTATATCTCTTGAATTTAACGCAGAAGGCCCGCCGGTATCGATTCCGCTACCGCGTAACGTATCCATAAAATCGCGCATACTCAATCGCTCCTTAATGTTGTCCTGGCTATAGCGTTCTCCGCGAG
>PMJA01000378.1 GCA_003158415.1 Methylobacter sp. | reverse complement strand
CATCGCCGCACGCTCAACCTGCTCCCCTTTCAAAAAGCCTGTATCACCGGATGCAGTAATCTCAACTTTTCTAAGCATCTGACGTATGATGGCTTCAATGTGTTTATCATTGATCTTTACACCCTGTAAACGATAAACATCTTGAATCTCTTTAACCAGATAGTTAGCCAATTCCTCAATACCCCTTAATCTGAGTATGTCATGAGGCGTCAACTCACCTTCAGCTATGGTTTCACCCTTTTCCACATACTCACCTTCAAACACGGTGATATGGCGCCATTTTGGTATCAATGTTTCAATTTGCTCACCCGCCGCGTCGGTAATAATGACACGCTGCTTGCCTTTCGTCTCTTTACCAAATGATATAGTCCCGCTAGTCTCTGCAAGAATTGCGGGGTCTTTTGTTTTACGGGCTTCAAACAAATCGGCAACACGCGGTAAACCACCTGTTATATCCCGGGTTTTACTGGATTCTTGTGGAATCCTGGCCAATACATCTCCGACCCTAACCTCGCCGCCATCCTTGATGCCAGCAATAGCGCCTGCAGGCAAGAAATACTGCGCCGGTATTTCTGTACCCGGCAAATAGATAGTATTGCCTTCATTGTCCAGCAACTTCACCATGGGGCGCAATTCCTTGCCTGCTGATCCGCGTTGCTTTGGGTCTGTAACAACCAGCGAACTTAAACCCGTGACTTCATCAGATTGCTTTTGCACGGTAACGCCATCAACAAAATGAATGAGCTCTACTATCCCATCCACTTCAGTAATTACCGGATGCGTATGCGGATCCCAGGTGACAATAATATCGCCTGCGCTGATCTTCGAGCCTTCCTGAACAGAAAGCACTGCGCCATAAGGAATCTTATAACGTTCTCTCTCACGTCCGTAGTCGTCTACAACACCCACCTCGCCAGATCTTGACACTGCAACCAGATTACCTTCGCGATTGGCTACAGATTTTAGGTTGTTAAGACGCACAGTACCTGCAGACTTGACCTGCACATTACTGATCGCCGCCGACCTTGACGCAGCACCTCCAATATGGAAAGTCCGCATGGTCAACTGTGTGCCGGGCTCGCCAATTGATTGCGCGGCTATAACGCCTACCGCTTCACCAATATTGACAAGATGTCCGCGCCCTAAATCACGACCATAACAGGCCGCACAAACACCATGCCTGTTTTCACAGGTAATAATTGAACGAACCAGGACTTGATCAATACTTTGCTCTTCAAGAATGGCAACCCAGTGTTCATCCAGCAATGTCTTGGCAGGCACTATAACGCTTTCTCCCGCCGCATCCAGAATGTCATTAACAGCAACCCGACCCAACACGCGCTCGGACAAAGGCTCGACCACATCACCGCCTTCGATGATCGGCGTCATGATCAGGCCGTTTGAAGTACCGCAATCATTCCCGGTAATAACCAGATCTTGTGCGACATCCACTAATCTACGCGTCAAATACCCTGAGTTGGCTGTTTTCAGCGCCGTGTCTGCAAGACCTTTACGTGCGCCGTGAGTAGAAATAAAGTATTGTAATACGTCAAGACCTTCTCTAAAGTTCGCAGTGATGGGCGTTTCAATAATTGATCCGTCAGGCTTGGCCATCAGACCGCGCATACCCGCTAACTGGCGTATCTGAGCGGCAGAACCCCGCGCACCGGATTCGGCCATCATAAAAATAGAATTAAATGACTTTTGTTTTACCGTTTTGCCTTCAGCATCAACAACGGATTCTTCACCCAAGCCGTCCATCATCACTTTTGCAACCTGATCATTTGCATGTGACCATATATCGACAACCTTGTTATAGCGCTCGCCGTCAGTTACCAAACCGGAGGCGTATTGACTTTGGATTTCATTCACTTCCATATCAGCCGCTTTAATAATATCGACCTTTTTAGCTGGGATCGCCATATCTTCGATGCCAAACGACACCCCCGAAATGGTTGCATACCTAAAGCCTAAATACATCAACTGGTCAGCTAATACAACCGTATCTTTATTGCCCAAGTAACGGTAGCTGTAATTGATTAACCGCGAGATATTCTTTTTGGTCATGTCACAGTTAACCAACTCATAAGGCATACGATCTGGAACGACTTCCCAAATCAACGCGCGACCTACTGTTGTATGCACCCGGTGCGTTTTATCTTCATACTCACCCTGCTCATTGATTACTTTTTCTGTAATACGCAATTGTATTTTTGATTGTAATTCAATGGATTTAGTCAATAAAGCCTTGTGAATTTCGCCTACACTGACAAAAATACTGCCGTCACCTTTGGCATTTATTTTCTCGCGGCTAATGTAGTACAGCCCCAATACGACGTCTTGCGATGGATTGATAACCGGCTCGCCATTCGCAGGCGACAAAATATTATTGGTCGCCATCATCAAGGTTCTGGCTTCCAGCTGCGCCTCAATGGACAACGGAATATGCACCGCCATCTGGTCGCCGTCAAAGTCGGCGTTGAACGCGCTACAAACCAACGGATGCAACTGTATTGCCTTGCCTTCAATCAAGGTAGGTTCAAACGCCTGAATACCCAATCTGTGCAATGTGGGTGCGCGGTTCAATAAAATCGGGTGCTCACGAATCACTTCTTCGAGTATATCCCAGACTTCAGCGCCTTCCCGTTCAACCATTTTCTTTGCTGCTTTAATGGTTGTTGCCAGGCCACGAAATTGTAACTTACTAAAAATAAATGGCTTAAACAACTCCAATGCCATTTTCTTAGGTAGTCCACATTGGTGCAGTCTTAAGGTAGGCCCCACCACAATAACCGAACGACCCGAATAATCGACGCGCTTCCCAAGCAAATTCTGTCTGAAACGGCCCTGCTTGCCTTTAATCATATCGGCCAATGATTTCAGAGGACGCCTGTTAGTTCCGGTAATAGCGCGGCCACGACGACCATTGTCCAGCAACGCATCAACGGATTCCTGCAACATGCGCTTTTCATTACGGACAATGATGTCGGGGGCGTTTAAGTCCAGCAAACGATTCAAGCGATTGTTTCTGTTGATAACCCGGCGATAAAGATCATTCAAATCAGACGTCGCAAAACGACCGCCATCCAAAGGCACCAGCGGGCGCAACTCAGGCGGCAATACCGGAAGCACCTTTAAAATCATCCACTCAGGACGATTCTTGGAAGTCAATAACGCATCCATGACTTTGAGGCGTTTTGAGTACTTCTTGATTTTTGTCTCAGAATTGGTTGAATTGATTTCTTCACGCAGGATTTCGACCTGCTCTTTTAAATCAATCGCTTTTAATAAATCATAAATCGCTTCGGCACCCATTTTGGCAACAAAATCATCGCCATGTAATTCTACAGCATCAAGGTACTCATCATCCGTCAGCAACTGACCCTTGTCTAACGGAGTCATACCGGGTTCCAGAATGACAAAGGATTCGAAATATAACACGCGCTCGATCTCGCGCAATGTCATATCCAACAACAAAGCTATTCTTGACGGCAATGATTTTAAAAACCAAATATGCGCAACGGGACTCGCTAAATCAATATGCCCCATACGCTCGCGACGCACTTTTGACAGTGTGACTTCAACGCCGCATTTTTCGCAAATAACACCACGGTGTTTCAGGCGTTTATATTTTCCGCAAAGGCACTCATAATCGCTGACCGGCCCAAAAATTTTGGCGCAAAATAAACCGTCACGCTCAGGCTTAAACGTGCGGTAGTTTATAGTTTCCGGTTTTTTTACTTCCCCATAAGACCAGGAACGGATCATATCCGGTGATGCCAAGCCAATACTGATCCCGTCAAAATCGTCGGCACGACCTTGACGCTTTAAGAAATTCATTAAGTCTTTCAAGAGCTTATCCTCTTTAAATAGTTTCTGGTGTAGCCCAGAACAGGTTCAGGCACGTTATACGAGCTTCTACCGTGCATTGTCGATGTTATCCATCAAGCGAACTTTTAATCAGGGCGTCAAGCAGCTAGAATCGGTTTACATAATCTCACATTACGTTTGATTAACGCCCGAAGTCCCTGGTTAAAAAAGCAGAGAAGTTGTATGCGCCTTCTCTGCTGGATGCTATTCCCGCTGTAATTCTATATTGACCGCCAATGAACGGATTTCTTTAATTAAAACATTAAAGGATTCCGGCATACCCGCTTCCATTTTATGATCACCATCGACTATGTTCTTATACATACGCGTTCTGCCGGTAACATCATCTGATTTAACCGTGAGCATTTCCTGTAAGGTATAAGCCGCACCGTAGGCTTCTAACGCCCACACTTCCATTTCTCCAAAACGCTGACCACCAAACTGAGCCTTTCCACCCAAAGGTTGCTGGGTGACAAGACTGTAAGGCCCGGTGGAACGCGCATGCATTTTGTCATCGACCAAATGGTTCAACTTCAACATGTACATATAACCGACCGTCACTTCCCGCTCAAACGGTTCGCCTGTCAAGCCATCATAAAGCGTAATTTGTCCGTGCTCAGGCAAATCAGCCAGCCTTAACATCGTGCGAATTTCATCTTCGCTAGCACCATCAAAAACCGGTGTAGCCATTGGTACGCCAGCAACCAGATTGGCAGCCATTTCCAGGATTTCTTTATCGGTAAACGAATCCAGATCTTCTTTACGGCCACTGCAGTTATAAATTTTATCCAGGTATTCCCTAATCGCAGTCACCTTGGCCTTTTCTTGATCGTACTGAGCTTCCAGCATTTTACCGATCTTGATGCCTAAACCTTTTGCCGCCCAGCCTAAATGGGTTTCCAACACCTGCCCTACGTTCATCCGCGAAGGCACACCCAATGGATTTAACACTATATCCACTGGATTGCCGTCCGCCGTGTATGGCATGTCTTCAATTGGCCTGATCATGGAAATAACCCCTTTATTTCCGTGACGGCCCGCCATTTTATCGCCGGGTTGTATGCGCCTTTTAACCGCCAAATAAACCTTGACCATTTTTAGCACACCGGGCGCCAAATCATCGCCCATGGTAATTTTTTTGCGTTTGATTTCAAATTTCTCATCAAAATCTTTACGCTGCTGCTCGACCTGAAGCACAACAGTTTCCAGTTGAAGATTAATATCTTCATCCTTCATTTTGATTTTAAGCCATTCCGAATGCCGCAAACCATCCAGATAGCCCTGTGTAATCTCAGCTCCCGCCTTGTGTCCGCCGGGTCCTGATTGGGCGACCTTACCCACCAGCATTCTGGCGACACGCGCAAAAATATCTTCTTCGAGAATTTTAAGCTGGTCATCAAGGTCTTTCCTATAGCGCTTGATTTCTTCCTGCTCAATATCCAGCGCGCGCTTGTCTTTCTTGACGCCGTCGCGGGTAAACACCTGCACATCGATAACTGTCCCTTCAATACTACCAGGCACACGTAATGAAGTATCTTTTACGTCGGCGGCTTTTTCGCCAAAAATTGCACGTAACAGTTTTTCTTCAGGAGTTAATTGTGTCTCACCTTTAGGGGTAACTTTACCCACCAAAATATCGCCACCCTTAACTTCCGCACCGACATAGACAATGCCCGACTCATCCAGTTTAGATAAGGCTTCTTCGCTGACATTAGGAATATCGGCGGTAATTTCTTCCGGGCTGTGTTTTGTGTCACGCGCAACGCAAGTTTTTTCTTCGATATGTATCGTCGTAAAACGGTCTTCTTTGACTACACGCTCGGATACTAAAATAGAATCTTCAAAGTTGTAGCCGTTCCAGGGCATAAATGCGACCAGCATATTCTGGCCCAATGCCAATTCGCCCATATCGGTGGATGGGCCGTCTGCCAGAATATCACCGGCATTAACGATATCGCCCGGCTTTACCAAAGGCTTTTGATTGATACAGGTATTTTGGTTGGAACGGGTATATTTAGTCAGATTATAAATATCAACACCCGGCGCACCGGTTTCGGTTTCCGTATCATTGACGCGTACTACGATTCTGGCCGCATCCACCGCTTCAATGCTACCGCCACGAGCGGCAACGACAGTCACCCCGGAATCTTTAGCGACGGTTCTTTCCATGCCCGTGCCCACTAACGGCTTTTCAGCCCTCAGTGTAGGAACAGCCTGACGCTGCATGTTTGAACCCATCAACGCCCGGTTAGCATCATCATGTTCAAGGAACGGAATAATGGACGCCGCAACTGATACGATCTGCTTGGACGATACGTCCATATACTGCACGGTGTCAGACATGGCCAAAGCAAACTCGTCCTTATGTCGGCAGGATACCAAGCCTTCGACCAGCTTGCCTTGCTCGTCGACGGCAACACTGGCCTGAGCAATAACAAACTCACCTTCCTCAATCGCCGACAAATAATCGACCTGATCGGTTACGATGCCGTTGATGACTTTACGGTAAGGCGTTTCCAAAAAGCCGTAGTTATTGGTACGCGCATAAACCGATAACGAGTTTATCAAACCGATGTTGGGGCCTTCAGGCGTCTCGATCGGGCATACGCGGCCATAATGAGTGGCATGTACGTCACGCACTTCAAAACCGGCACGCTCCCTCGCCAAGCCACCCGGCCCTAAAGCCGATACGCGGCGCTTATGCGTCACTTGCGATAACGGATTATTTTGATCCATGAACTGCGACAACTGACTGGAGCCAAAAAATTCTTTAACGGCGGCAGAAACCGGCTTCGCATTAATAATTTCCTGCGGCATCAATCCTTCGGAATCTGCCAGCGTCAGACGCTCCTTAACCGCGCGCTCAACCCTAACCAAACCGACCCGGAATTGATTTTCGATCATTTCACCGACCGAACGCACCCGTCTGTTACCTAAATGGTCAATATCGTCTACAGTGCCGTTGCCGTTACGGATAGCAATCAGCTCTTTAAGAACTGCAATGATGTCTTCTTTGGTTAACGTGCCGGGGCCTGTAGTTTCTTCACGTCCTAAGCGACGGTTAAATTTCATTCTGCCCACGGTAGATAAATCATATCGCTCGTCGGTAAAGAACAAATTCTGGAACAGGTTTTCGGCGGATTCTTTAGTAGGCGGCTCGCCGGGACGCATCATACGGTAGATTTCAACCAACGCTTCCAAGGCATTGGAAGTGGTATCCAGCCTCATGGCGTTACTGATATAAGGGCCATTATCCAGATCGTTTACGAACAGGGTGTTAATTTCAGTAATACCGCTTTCTATGCTGCGCTCTATTAACGCCGCCGTCAGCTCATCGTTGACGTGAGCTACCAGTTCGCCGGTTGTCAGATCGATCAGGTTATGCCCTAAAATCTTGCCGACAAGATATTCTTTTGGCACGTCTACTTCAGTCAAACCCGCTTTATTCATTTCACGAATATGCTTGGCCGTGATGCGTCGCCCTTCTTCTACCAACACCTGACCGTTGTGTTTAATATCAAATGCAGCAATTTCACCGCGCATTCTTTCCGGCACGATATGGAACAGGCATTTTTCAGCACTCAGGGTAAATTTATTGGTTTCGAAGAAAATGTTAATCATCTCTTCGTTATCGTAACCTAAACCTCTGAGTAAAATCGTTGCGGGAATTTTTCTACGACGGTCTATACGCACATAAACACAATCTTTGTGGTCAAATTCAAAGTCCAGCCAGGAGCCGCGATAAGGGATCACCCTCGCATTAAATAATAACTTTCCTGACGAATGCGTCTTGCCCTTGTCATGGTCAAAAAACACACCGGGCGAACGATGTAATTGAGAGACAATAACGCGCTCTGTGCCGTTGATGACAAAAGTGCCGTTATCGGTCATTAACGGCAATTCGCCCATGTAGACTTCTTGCTCACGGATGTCTTTAACAACCTTGGCATTTGCGGCAGCCTCTTTATCATAGATAACCAGGCGCACTAATACCCGCAACGGGGCTGCATAAGTTGCGCCTCTTTGTTGGCACTCTCTTACGTCAAAAGTGGGTTCCCCTAACCGGTACTTTACATATTGCAGCACCGCATAGCCGGAATGGCTTTCAATAGGGAAAACACTGGAAAATGCTGCATGCAGGCCAAGCTCTACCCGCTTTTCAGGCGTAACGCCCGATTGCAAAAAGCCGGCATATGAATTAATCTGCGTTGCCAGGAGATAGGGAACCTCAAGTACTTCCGTACTTTTCCCAAAGTTATTTCGAATACGCTTTTTTTCGGTAAAAGAGTAGGACATATCGCTTCCAAACCTTTTCGTCATGAATTATTTCTACTGTGTATTTCTACAAACAGTAAAAGGCCGGTGGCAACAGCCACCAGCCATACTTTAAGTAGAGACGCAGGGACTGCGTCTCTTCAATTGCGTCAAAATATGATTATTTAATTTCGACAGTAGCGCCCGCTTCAGTAAGCTGCTTTTTAACATCTTCAGCTTCAGCTTTAGGTACGCCTTCTTTCAGGACAGTGGGGACGCCTTCAACCGCATCTTTGGCTTCTTTTAAGCCCAAACCGGTGATGCTACGCACTGTTTTAATTACAGACACTTTGTTTTCGCCAAAAGAAGTCAAAATAACATCAAATTCTGTTTGCTCTTCGACTACTGCTGCAGCCGCAGCAGGCGCCGCCGCTGCAACAGCAGCAGATACGCCGAATTTTTCTTCCATCGCTGAAATTAAATCAACAATTTCCATAATGGTCATGTTAGAGACCGCGTCTAAAATATCGGCTTGTGAGATCGCCATTGTATATTCCTCTTTAGTAATAGGTTTAAAACTGGATGTTAATGCTTATGCGGCTTCTTGCATCTGATCTTTAACGGCCGCCAATGTACGCACAAATTTCTCAACAGGCGCTTTCATTACAGACATTAACAGAGCGATACCTTGATCGCGCGTAGGCAGACTTGCCACGCGTGCAAGTACAGACCCATCAAACGCTAGTCCGCCGATAGCAACAATTT
>PMJA01000342.1 GCA_003158415.1 Methylobacter sp. | reverse complement strand
GGGGGCATAAGGAACTGATTGAACACCAACGTAATGGCTACTTGTTTAAAGCGAATGATGCTGATGACTTGGCCGCAACGGTATTGACGGTATTAAACCAGCCGCAACAATGGCAACAATTACGCACAGCGGGCCGACTGTTTGTAGAACAGACAAGGAATTGGCCTAAAAGTGTCGATTTTTATAAAAACGTCTATGCCAGCTTGATTACGCAATCCTAGGAAATAAATATGAAAGTGACGGTATTTGGTTCCGGTTATGTAGGATTAGTAACAGGCGTTTGTCTGGTCAAGGTGGGTAATGCCATGTTGGCGACAAAAATCAGCTTTATGAATGAACTGACCAACTTAGCTGAACTGTTGGGCGCAGACATAGAACAGGTCAGGAACGGCATAGGTTCCGATTCCCGCATTGGTTATTCGTTTATTTATCCCGGTTGCGGCTACGGCGGCTCCTGTTTTCCTAAAGACGTCAAGGCGCTGGAACGCACGGCGCAACAAAAGGCTATAAAGCCGAATTGCTGAATGCCGTTGAAAATGTCAACGACCGGCAAAAGCAGGTTTTATTTAATAAAATCGTCCGGCACTATGACGGCGATTTACAGGGTAAAACTTTTGCGCTGTGGGGCCTGACGTTTAAACCGAAAACCGATGACATGAGAGAAGCGCCCAGCCGCGTCATACTTGAAGCGTTTATATAAAACAGAATGTAAAAGATAAAATAAAATGCAGATTAATCGAACTCAAGAAAGAACCGCAGGTGTCGGTAATTGGAACCTTTTTTCTAGTGACGAGATCGTCAAGGTTAAGCAGGTTGCGCAACACTGGAAAGCAGCGCCTGGCAGGTATAGATAAACCATGGCTGTGCTGGTGCGTTAATGACAAATGGTCAATTATCCAGCAGAAACTGGTGCTTTCTGTAGGTTGGACACCGATAGTTGGAAACGATGCCAACATCAAGCACCCTACTATTCTGGAAGGCTCCGTTTATGTAGATTTTAACGAGAGCTTTCAGTATCCTCACATGTACATGCATTTTCCGCTTGAATGGGCATTTTTGTTTACTGATCGGCTGGCTTTTTGGCATTCCGACCTGTTATTAAGTTTTCAGGATATGCAGTATTGTGCCGAACTGTTTGAGAATTTGCCGGATGGTCATACCGCCGCCTATAAAACCCGAGCAAGTTTGTTGCGATTCTGGGAAATTCCGCGCACTCGGCGGTTTTTCGAGGTGATAGGATGCACAACAAAATCGGCCAGTCAAAGTCAGTTCGATCATGGCTGTGGCTGGTGGCGAAATTATCAATTCCATCCGAACTATAAAGATAGCTTTTCACCGAAGGGTTTTGCCGGTGATCACGGCTTCGGCATTATGCGTTGGCATCGCTATCATGGCGGTAGCGCCAAGCATGTTAATGTCAGCATGGTAGGTCATGCTGACGCCAACAACACCCGCTTTACCAAATCAAAAGAAGAAGATCTTAACTCTACCTATTCATTGGCTCAAATATGCAAATATTTAGGGATTGAAGAGCTGTTATAAATCGTTCCTACATTTAGAAATCCACCATGACAAAACCCAAATTGCTGGTTTTTTCATCCCTTTTCCCCAGTAATAAACGCCCTAATGCCGGGGTGTTTATTCGGGAAAGGATGTTTCGCGTTGCTCAACAAATTCCGGTGGTTGTCGTCTCGCCTGTGCCGTGGTTTCCTTTTCAGGGGCTGATACGATACTGGCGACCTCATTTTAGGCCGCAGCCCAGTCGCTATGAAGAACAACAAGGCATACAAGTTTATTTTCCACGGTTTTTTTCCATCCCAGGATTACTCAAATCTTATGATGGCTTTTTTATGGCCTTGGGAAGTTTACCTACGCTGTTTAAACTCCGCAAACAATTTAATATCATAGATGCCCACTTTGCCTACCCGGACGGCTATGCCGCAACCTTGTTGGGTCACTGGCTGAAAATGCCGGTGACTATCACTTTGCGCGGCACGGAAGTGCCTTTGTCTAAAATGCCGGAGCGCAAAGCGAGGATGTTAACAGCGCTAAAAAACGCCACCCGTGTGTTTTCAGTATCCGATTCGCTCAAACAACTGGTTGTTTCATTAGGTGCAGTGAGCGATAAAATCCGTGTGATTGGCAATGGCATTGATGTAGTCAAGTTTTATCCGCTGGCTAAAACTGTTGCAAGAGCAGAGTTAGCTATACCTAAGAATGCGAAAGTATTGGTTTCAGTAGGCGCGCTGGTGGATCGGAAAGGCTTTCACCGGGTCATCGAAATATTGCCGACACTGGCGGCTAAATATCCCGAGCTTATTTATCTGATAGTCGGCGGCGATAGCCCGGAAGGCTATATAAGAGAACGTTTGGAGCAGCAGGTCAAGACACTGGGGCTTGAAAAAAATGTCCGGTTTTTGGGCGCCTACCCTTCAGAACAATTAAAATTACCCTTGTCCGCCGCTGATTTATTTGTGCTGGCAACCGCTAACGAAGGCTGGGCCAATGTTTTTTTAGAGGCGATGGCCTGTGGTTTGCCCGTTATCACCACCGAAGTCGGCGGTAATATTGAGGTTGTTAATGCCCCGGAATTGGGTACGGTCGTGCCTTTCGGCGACTCAGCGGCTTTATTAGCGGCTTTATTACAGGGATTTGAAACAGTTTGGGATAGATCGTTAATCATTCAATATGCGCGGGAAAACTCATGGGATACCCGGGTTAGAATTCTTGTCGAAGAGTTTCAACGCTTGGTCTTATAGAGGTGCTCATAAGAGATCTTTATTGCTTATAGTATTCTTTAAACCATTCAACGGTTTCTTTGATACCTTCAAAAAGATTTTTAGACGGTTTGTAGCCCATATCCCGCTCTAATGCAGAAGTGTCGGCATTGGTCTGATAGACATCGCCCGGTTGCATAGGAAAATAGTTTTTCACTGCTGTTTTACCGCAAGCCGATTCTATGGCGAGTATAAAATCCATCAATTTAACAGGAGATGAATTGCCTATATTGTAAATACGATAAGGCGCAGTGGAAGAACCTGGGTCGGGCATTTTGGCATCCCATTCCATAAAAGGCAGGGGCGCTTTGTCTATGCAGCGTATGACGCCTTCTACAATGTCGTCAATATAGGTAAAGTCGCGCAACATGTCGCCGTTATTAAACACTTTGATAGGCTGGTCATTTAAAATAGCATCGGCAAACAGAAATGGCGACATATCAGGTCGGCCCCAGGGGCCATAAACAGTAAAAAATCGCAAGCCGGTAGTCGGCAAATTGTAGAGTTGGCTGTAGGAATGGGCCATTAACTCATTACTTTTTTTGGTGGCAGCATAAAGACTTACCGGGTGAGCTACTCCGTCTTTTTCGGAGAAGGGGACTTTTCCGTTTAGGCCATAAATGCTACTTGAGCTGGCATAGACTAAATGCTCGACCTTGTTCCAACGGCAAGCTTCTAAAATATTCAAAAAACCATCGATGTTACTTTGAATATAGGCATACGGGTTATCTATCGAATAACGAACGCCCGCTTGTGCGGCTAAATGACAGACTCTATCAAACTTTTCATTGGCAAAAAGCATTTGTATCGCTTGTTTATCTTCCAAATTCATGCGGATGAATCGGTAATTGGGATGCTTCTTGCTTTGCACAAATTTATACCAGGCAAGTTCATCGGTTTGAATGCCCGCTTTTTCGAGACGACCCTGTTTAAGCTTCACATCATAATAGTCGTTTATATTGTCTAGCCCCACCACCTCGTCACCTCTTTCCATGAGGCGCAGTGCGATATAAGATCCGATAAATCCAGCTGTTCCCGTAACTAATATTTTCATAACACTTTGATTTATATTCTTTCGTAAATTCAACTCCGTAGTAAAAGCCTAGTAGGCTCTCAATGGATTCCAGGGAGTTATGCAAGTTATTTTGGCCGCTGTTGAATTTTTAGTATACAGCTCCCAATAGGGAAAATGATTACAATAACATCAACTTTTGGAGAATACAAAATTCTCCCTGTCATTAAAAACTCACATGACCAACTCTAGCCTACCGGGCAAAATGCCTCAGAACCCCGCGAATTCTTTGAATGGCATTAATTAAGCAGGTAAGTTTTTCAACAGCCTGTTAAAATCAGCACTTCCGCTACGGATTTTCTTGTGTCGGCGGCGACGATTTAAGGTTTTATTTTTCGACAGGTCTGAACGACCGGTCAACTCAGTATTGCTATCGGGTTTAGCCCGTTTTAAGAATTTTTTACGTGGAGTTTTGATTTTATGAATTGTTTGATGCGTTTTGCCGATGTAAGTGCCGTTTTATTGGTCAGCGGCTGTTTACAGCAGCCTGCAGGGCAACCTTACGCCCAGGCTGTGCCGCAAGCCATTCCGGCCCAGCAGCTACCGGCGGCGCCCCAGATCCAAACCACACTACCGGCAACCACAACCGGTGTAGCGACTGCCGATGGTTTGGTCAATACGCTAACCGGGCAACTGGGTATCAGTCAACCGCAGGCCTTGGGCGGTTTAGGATCGATTTTTTCCCTGGCGCAACAACGATTGAATCCGGGTGATTTTTCAACGCTAAGCAACAGTGTGCCAGGCATCGGTCAATATCTGGCTGCCGCACCGCAACCGGTCGCGCCAACACAGTCATCGGCATTATTAGGCATTGCCGGCGGCTTATTAGGCAACCAAAGCAACAATCTCGCCAGCATGGTAGCCTTAGCCGGTTCTTTCCAATCCTTGGGCATGAATTCATCAATGACCGCCCGGTTTATACCGGTGGTTTTGCAATATTTCCAGGGTCAAAACGGCGGCGCGGCGGCCAGCTTACTCCAACGCGCATTATATTAAGCTACCTGCAAAAATAAGCCGCCGTAGATTCACAGATTAACCGTCTTAATAATCAGTGACTCTGCGGCGGCTTTGACAGATCAGTATTTTATGCGAGTTATCCTCCCCGCCTGCCCTCCAACTCAACATCGCCCATGCAACCCGCCTTTATCCACCTAAGACTACATACCGAATTTTCGCTGGTCGATGGCATCGTTAAGATAAAACCCCTGGTTAAACGTTTGGCAGAGTTAAACATGCCGGCCGTTGCCGTCACCGATCACGCCAATCTATTTTCGCTGGTCAAGTTTTACAAAGCGGCACAGGGACTAGGCATCAAGCCGATAGCGGGCGCCGATGTGCTGATTTTTAACTCGGAAGAACCAGCCTCGCCTTATCGATTAACCTTGCTGGTCAATAACCACGAAGGTTACATCACACTGACCGAGTTGATTTCAAAAGCCTATCAGGAAGGACAGTTCCAGGGCATGCCTATGCTTAGGCAAGAATGGATACAAGACAATCACGGCGGCTTAATTGCTTTGTCGGGCGCCATGAGCGGCGATATAGGCAAAGCTTTGTTAGCGGAAAACTTAGACGAAGCTAAACGTCTGGCAGAGCGTTGGGGGGGGGTGTTCGGGCAACGTTTTTATCTGGAATTACAGCGTGTCGGCAAGCCCGACGAAGAGCGTTATATTGCCGCCGCTGTTGAACTGGCGTTGGCAACCGGTTTGCCGGTGGTGGCCACCAACGATGTGCGCTTTATTCATAAAAAGGATTTTGCCGCCCATGAAGTGCGGGTCTGCATTAATCAGGGCAGAGTATTGGACGATAGCCGCCGACCCAAGGATTACACCGAACAACAGTATTTACGCAGTACCGAGGAAATGCTGGCGTTGTTCGCCGACCTGCCCGAAGCCTTGGAAAACACGGTGGAAATTGCCCGGCGCTGTAATCTAACGCTGACACTAGGCAAAAACTTCCTGCCCGATTTCCCCGTACCTGCGGGCATGACCTTAGCCGAGCTGATGACCCATGAAGCCCAAAAAGGCTTGGAAGAACGCTTGCAGCACTATCCTCCTGTGGGCAAAGGCACGGATGAGGAAAACCGGCGCGTTTATGATGAGCGCCTGGATTTTGAGTTGAAAATGATCACCCAGATGGGTTTTCCCGGTTATTTTATGATTGTTGCCGACTTTATCCAGTGGGCAAAAAACAATCTTATCCCAGTCGGCCCGGGACGCGGTTCAGGTGCCGGTTCACTGGTCGCTTATGCGCTTAAAATCACAGACTTAGACCCAATTGAATTTGATTTGCTGTTCGAGCGCTTTTTGAATCCAGAACGGGTGTCCATGCCCGACTTCGATATAGACTTTTGCATGGACAGGCGCGATGAGGTGATCGATTATGTCGCACGCCATTATGGTCGGGATCATGTCGCCCAGATTATCACCTACGGTTCGATGGCGGCCAAGGCCGTTATTCGCGATGTAGGACGGGTGCTGGGCTTTGCCTACGGCTTTGTAGACCGGTTAGCCAAACTGATCCCCTTTGAAATCGGCATGACGCTGACCAAAGCGCTGGCAGAGAGCCCGGATCTTAAACAGCTTTACGACAACGAAGAAGAAGTCCGGGCGCTGATCGATATGGCGCTGTCGCTGGAAGGCACGGCCAGAAATGCTGGCAAACACGCGGGCGGCGTGGTTATATCGCCGACCAAACTGACGGATTTCACCCCGCTGTATTGCGAAGAAGGCGGCGGCAATCTGGTCACCCAGTTTGATAAAGACGATGTGGAAGCGGTAGGTCTGGTCAAATTCGACTTTTTAGGACTGCGCACCTTAACCATTATTGATTGGGCGTTGCAAACCATCAACGCTAAAAAGAAGCAAAACGGCGAGACACCCGTTGACATTACCACCATCCCACGCGATGACGCCACCTCCTATATACTGTTAAAAAACGGCCAAACCACCGCCGTATTCCAGTTGGAATCCCGCGGCATGAAGGAGCTGATCAAAAAGCTCAAACCGGACTGCTTCGACGATATTATCGCACTGGTGGCATTGTTTCGTCCCGGCCCGTTGGAATCAGGCATGGTCGATGATTACATCAATGTCAAACACGGCGCCAAAGCGGAATACGCGCACCCGCTGCTGGAACCTATCTTAAAGCCCACCAACGGCGTTATTTTGTACCAGGAACAGGTGATGCAGATTGCGCGGGAAATGGCGCTTTATACACTGGGCGGCGCGGATATGTTGCGCCGGGCTATGGGCAAAAAGAAACCTGAAGAAATGGCCAAAGAGCGCGGCAAATTCTTATCGGGTTCCGTGCAAAACCACGTCGACGAAGGCATAGCCACATACGTTTTCGATTTAATGGAAAAATTTGCAGGCTACGGTTTTAACAAAAGCCATTCCGCCGCCTATGCACTGGTGGCCTATCAAACCGCGTGGCTAAAAGCCCATTACCCGGCGGCCTTTATGGCGGCGGTGCTGTCTTCCGACATGGATAACACCGACAAAGTGGTGATATTGATAGAAGAATGTAAACAGATGAAACTGACCATTCTACCGCCCACTATCAATGTATCCGCCTATCGTTTTACCGTTAACGACGCCAACGATATTGTTTACGGCCTGGGTGCCGTCAAGGGCGTAGGTCAAGCGGCAATTGAAGATATGCTTCTGGAACGGGACGACAACGGCCTGTTTTCAGGTCTTTATGATTTATGCCAGCGGGTCGATTTGCGCAAATTCAACCGCCGGGTGCTGGAAGCGTTAATCCGCGCTGGGGCTTTTGATGAGTTTGGCGACAACCGCGCCGCTCATTTGGCGGAACTGCCCACCGCGTTACGGGTGGCCGAACAGCATGGAAAAATGGCGCAAACCGGACAGAATGATTTGTTCTCGCTGCCCAGCAAGGAAGCGGCGCAGGGCGAAGATACAGGTATTGCAGGCGCTTATGCCATTGCAGTTGAACCTTGGCCTGACAATGAACGCTTGGCGGCGGAAAAATTAACCTTAGGCCTATTTTTAACCGGGCATCCGATAGACCAATACGAACCGGAGTTAAAGCACTTTACCCACGGCAAAATCGCGTCTTTGCAGGTGTCGCGCGGCAGCGTGGAAGCGCGGGTTGCGGGTCTGGTGGTGGAAGTACGCACACGTCAAACCAAAAACGGGAAAACCATGGGCTTTGCCACCCTGGACGACAAATCCGGCAGGCTGGAGTGCGCCGCTTTCGGCGACGTTTATGAGAAATATAAGGGGATTTTTACCCGTGACAGCCTGTTGATTGCCGAAGGCGGATTGGCGATTGATAATTTTTCCGGTGCGTTGCGGTTAACGGTGGAAAAGCTGTACGACATAAATCAGGCGCGGGAGAGTTTTTCCAGAGGACTTCAGTTAACCTGGAATGCGGCGGAAAACCAGCCGGAATCCGTCAATTTAATAGACCAATTGGCTGAGATCTTAAATCCTTTCAAGGGCGGCAGTTGTCCCGTCAGCATCAGTTATACATCAACCGATGCACGGGCCTCTGTACAACTGGGCGATGAATGGCGCATACATCCCACCGATGAGCTGCTTACGCGTTTGAGATCGGTGTTCGGGATTGCAGGAGCTGAGATGAGATATAAATAAGGTAAAAGCCGAGTAGGACGCGCCCTACTCAGTTACATGGCTTTTTTGTATAGATCATGATTGACAGGTCGCTTTTGGCATACAAAAGCGGATAATTAAAAATTACGACTGCCTGCGATTTGGTTAGGAGCGGAGTAGCGATTTCGCTAAAATTTGAATGTC
>PMJA01000325.1:194-17750 GCA_003158415.1 Methylobacter sp. | reverse complement strand
TCACGGATCAGCGCTTTTCTTTGCTCGAAATCGGCAATGACTTTATGTGCATACAAAAGCTCCTGATAGTCATCAGGATGATTGATGGTCAGTTGTTGCGGCGCGTGAAAGCGATGTCCTAAAGTCGTAGCGCCGGTTTTAAGCCCCAGAATTTCGGTATCGATAACCGTGTTGCCGTACAGCAAGACCTCCCAATGCACGGGCCTGACAAATTCAGTATTGAAACTGCCCCAGCGCATACGCTTGGCGATGGGTAGGTTGGCAATGCTGTGGCGGATAATGTCGGGAATCAAGTTTTCAGTGGCTTGCCCTTTAACCGCCTGGGTAAAGGCTAGCCATTCACCTTTGTCGGTTTTCAAGCGTTCCAACTGATCGAACGTTGTGCCGCAACTGACCGCAAAACCCAAAGCCGCTTTGCTGGGCGTGCCATCTGCCGCAAACGCCGCCTGCAAAGCAGGGCCGCGTTTTTCTACGGTTTTATCCGGTTGTTTTGTTGCCAGATTTTCAATAAAAACAGCCAGACGTCTAGGCGTGGCGTAAGCTTTGCTGCCGGTAAAGGTCAGTTCGGCGGCCTGTAAACCTTGAACTATTCCATCCAGTAAGGCTTTGCTCAGCTTAAGCAAGGTTTTGGGAGGAAGTTCTTCTGAACCTAATTCAAAGAGTAAATGTTGTTTTTCTGACACAGGGCGACCTTTGTTAATGGTTGTTGTTACAGGTTTTGTAACGTTGTTCTGTCGGCGTTATAAGGGTTTGATTTTAAATGCTCTATCCAGTTAGCCATAAGATTGATGCCGATGGCATTTTGCTTTTTTAACGCATTGAACAAACGCTTTAATTCTGGATTATTTCTACTTTTTACATTTTTTGTTTCGCTTATAAGTCCTTTTAAGCTTGCCGGTAGATTATACGGTTCATCAGACAAGCAAATACCCACTGATTTCGCTTCATCAAGTAGCCATTGTTCAATTGGCGGATGAAAGATTAAATAATGGTTTTTTTGCGGATGCTTATATAACTTCAACCCTTGCTTGTCTACCAATGGGGCTTTAAATTCAGAAAAGTAGGGCGGCTGCACTTTATCAATATCTACAATACCTACCGCGAAGTCATCTATAAAGTCCGTCTTCATTATTTTAGCAACGGTATTGCATCCATATTGGTGGTTATAGATGCGCAACCTGCCGATTTCATTAGGTGGAACCAGCGTTTCGACCAAATTAGTATCGAGGTAACATTCTGGAATAACATGCCGATTAATATTTTTAATCATCCGTAAACAGCTCAGAATTAAAAAAAAGGTCGAGCCCATAGTCATAAACTTCATTTAATTCATCATCAGTCAGCCTTTTAATAACGGTCTGTCCGTCTTTAAAATCAGCCATGAAAATAGCTAAATCCTTACGGCTACTTTCCCTTTCCAAACAAGTTGTTAATACATAAGGACTATGTGTGGCAATAAAAAACTGATTGCTTTCTGAATCGATTATTTCTTGAGTGATATGTGTAACATAAGGTGGGAAGCAATGCGCTTCGGGTTCTTCAAACAACAGGATCGAATCTTTGTTGGAAGTAATCGCAGTTTTAAAAAATATTAATCTTTGTAGCGTGTCGGCTATGGAATCATAAGGAAGTAAAAATACCGCATCATCCTTTAGTTCCTTCATGATTCTTAATGCTTGGTTCGCGGTGTCAAAAACCAGTTTCAGGCCATATTCAGAAAAAATACCTGATAGATCTTTTTTTAATTGTTTATGTTCTTGAATAACATTAAATAAGTTTATACCAAAAGGCGGCATAAGATAGGGTGCATTTTGGGATTCAAAAGTTACATTTTTTGAGAATAAATATGGTTTTACGCTATAAAAATCGAAATCCTTTTTATCCTCTTCTTTTATGTTTAGCTGGGTATCTACTGAGAATGAATAAATTTTTTCACCCTTCCGATCAGAAATTTTTCCAATTAAAGTTTTATAGATTGACCTTTCGTATTTGATTACACAGGCCTCTTTACAAACATCTTTACAATCATCTGTATATTCATCAGGCTTATCAGATACTATTTGATAAGCTTCTCTTTTCATTAGCGATACTTCTATATCGTTATCAATGTTTCCATCAAAAAATAATTCAGATATGTTTTCTAATCGAGTGAATATATTTAATTTATTGGATTTTTCTGGAATGAAATGAGGTATGCCAAATAAGCCTATCGCCTCAAGAATATTCGATTTCCCCACATTTGGCTTACCAATCAGTAAATTAATGCGCTTGCAATCGCTTAAAGTCACATCCTTAAGCGATTTGAAATTGGTAATATGTACGGAGTCGAAAAAATTTGCCATGTTAATCGGCTTGATTGCTACACATCGGAAACCCCAGCGATTCGCGGCGGGCGTAGTACGCTTCCGCGACGGCTCTCGATAAAGTGCGAACTCTTAAAATATAGCGCTGGCGTTCGGTGACGGAAATGGCGTGGCGCGCATCCAGCAGGTTAAAGGTATGCGAGGCTTTCAGCACCATTTCGTAAGCGGGCAACGGCAGATTGAGTTCGATCAGCTTTTGGCATTCTTGCTCATAAGTCTCGAAGCATTTAAACAGGAATTCAACATTGGCATGGTCAAAGTTGTAAGCGGACATTTCCACTTCATTTTGATGGAACACATCGCCATAAGTGACGACGCCGAACGGGCCGTTAGTCCAAACTAGGTCATAAACGCTGTTGACGCCCTGCAAATACATGGCGATGCGTTCCAGGCCGTAGGTGATTTCNNGTGAACTGCGTCACTTCCATGCCGTTCAACCAGACTTCCCAGCCCAAGCCCCACGCGCCCAAGGTCGGCGATTCCCAATTGTCTTCGACAAAACGAATATCATGTTCGAGCAAATCCAGGCCCAAATGGCGCAACGATCCCAGATACAATTCCTGAATGGCGTCCGGCGACGGCTTTAATACCACTTGAAATTGATAGTAATGCTGTAAACGATTGGGGTTTTCGCCGAAACGTCCATCGGTAGGGCGGCGGGATGGCTGAACATAGGCGGCATTCCAGGGTTCAGGGCCTATCGCCCGTAAAAAAGTGGCAGGATGAAACGTCCCCGCGCCTACTTCTTGATCTAAAGGTTGCAATAAAATACAGCCCTGACTCGACCAATATTCCTGCAAGGCCAGGATAAGTCCCTGAAAAGTTGATAACTCGTTATTGATACTCGACACGGCGTCTACACGTTAGGCAATAAAAAAGGGGCTAATTATAGCTTAAAAATACTTTTGTAGCATGGTTTGGAAGCAGCCGAAAAACTACGGAATGCTATGACTGTCAGATTAACTTACCTACGTCCGCCTATATTATCGAGCATTCCTTAAATTCCGTTCCCCTTCGACTCGCTCAGGGCGAACGGAATTTAAGGAATGCTCGACTGCGGTTTTCAGGATAAATGCGTATAATGGCTACATTTTTTAGATACCAAGAGCGACATGCGTAAACAAAGAAAAGCCATAGCCTTGATTTCCGGCGGTCTGGACTCAATGCTGGCTGCAAAAACCATCATGGAACAGGGCGTTCATGTGGAAGGCATTAATTTTTTTACCGGTTTTTGTGTGGAAGGCCATACCCATGCGATCCGGGAAAAAGACAAAGCCAAGCCCAAGCGCAATAATTCCTTATGGGTCGCCGAACAATTGGGCATGAAGCTGCATATCGTCGATGTGATCGAGGAATATAAAAACGTGCTGATTAACCCCAAACACGGTTATGGCGCGCACATGAATCCTTGCCTGGATTGCAAGATTTTCATGGTGAACAAGGCCAAGCAGTGGATAGTAGAGAACGAATTCGACTTTATTATTACCGGCGAAGTGATAGGTCAACGGCTGATGTCGCAACGCAAAGCCACCATGCCGATAGTCGCCAAGGAATCCGGCGCCGATGATTTATTACTGCGCCCGTTATGCGCTAAAAACCTGCCTGCTACGCTACCGGAACGTGAAGGTTGGGTAGACCGTGAAAAGTTGCATGATATTACCGGACGCTCGCGCAAGCCGCAAATGGCGATGGCAGAGCAATTCGGTTTTGATGATTATGCCCAACCGGCGGGTGGTTGCTGTTTTTTAACCGATAAAAGTTATTCCGCCAAGCTGGTCGATTTATGGAAATCCCAAGGCCATAAAGAATATGAGCTGGATGATGTTATGCTGTTGAAAGTGGGTAGGCACATACGCCCGCAACCGAATTTTAAATTAATTGTGGCGCGTGAAGAAGGCGAAGGGCGTTTTTTGCAGGGCTATAAAAATGAATTTATCAGCATGAACAGTTTAAGCCACCGGGGGCCTTTAGCGCTGATAGACGGTGCGCCGTCTGCCGAGGATTTATATCTGGCGGCGCAAATTACCGCCCGTTTCGGTCAGGGTCGCGATGCCGACCTAGTCAACATTAATGTCATGACCCAAGATGGCGCGGAACGTACGCTACAAGTTAAGCCGTTAAGAGATGAAGACATTCCCAAAGAATGGTACATCTAACATAGCGCCGTTAATTTATGAACATAGAAACCCTCAACGCACGGCGTTTGCTCTGTCCCCTGCCCGTCATACGCACCCAGGATAAAGTCAAACAGCTGAAAATAGGTGACCGGTTAGAGGTTATCTGCACCGATCCCGGCGTCATACAAGATATTCCTGCATGGTGCCGCATTAATGGCCATAAAGTGCTGGAAACCAAATCCGGCGATCATGAATACATTATTATTCTGGAAGTAGGTGCGTAATGGCTGAAATCCTTGACGCGGTAAGAATCAGAAAACTGAAAGCCAGAGCCAGCTATGTCGGCGCGGCAGTTAATGTTTGTCAGGCGCTGATCAAAATCGGTTTTGGCATACTGGGACAATCGGCGGCATTAATCGCCGACGGCATCCATTCCTTATCGGATTTACTCAGCGACCTTTTAGTCATCATTGCAGTCAGATTGGGCAGCCGCGAGGCCGATTACGAGCATCCTTATGGACATAGGCGCTTTGAAACGATTGCAACCGTCATTTTAGGCATCAGTTTGATTGCTATCGGCGGCCTCATTACCTGGTCGGTGATGGAGCGCATGGCTAACCCTGAACATCTGCCGGTGCCTAATGCCTTATGCCTGGGGATTGCGGCGGTCTCCATTTTGATTAACGAATGGCTGTATCATTACACCAAACGTATCGCAAAAAAAACCCGCTCCAAATTATTAATGGCCAATGCCTGGCATCAGCGCAGTGACGCCATTTCATCGTTAGTGGTATTATTCGGCATAGGCGCTGTGATGCTGGGCTATCCGCTGGCCGATGCGATTGCCGCCATCGTGGTTGCGTTGATGGTCGCTAAAATCGGTTTGAGCCTGGTGCTGGACAGCATCAAGGAACTGGTGGACACCTCCCTGCCGCCCAAACTGATCGCCGAAATCCGCACCGCCATCATGGACATAGATGGCGTTGAAGGCATCCATTTACTACGCAGCCGACAAATGGGCGAAGATGCGCTAATAGACGCCCACATCGTCGTTGACCCGCGCATCACCGTTTCCGAAGGTCACAGCATAGGCGATACCGTCAGGGATGAATTAATCAGCCGTTTTGATGATGTCATGGATGTGCTGGTGCATGTCGACCCTGAAAATGATGAAGGCTTGTTCGAACCCTGTAAACCGCTTAGCCGCCGCGATGTCCAGGAATTATTAGACACGTACATGACCGTTGTTAAGACCTCTATAGACGATTTTCGAATTCATTACCTAAATGGGCAGATTGAAGTCGAAGTCATTTTACCGTTCGCCGTCAGCAAACAGCCGCAGTTATTAGCCACGCTAAAAAAGCAATGTAAGCTGATGACCAGAAAAGTCAAAAAAATTAATAACGTCATACTATTTTTTAAACACAACGAGGATTAACTCATGGCGGTAGGACAATGCGATTTCCCAAATATGCCGAGCATAGCCGGGATAACGCTAGGCACAGCCTGTGCTGGCATCAAGCAAACCATCAAAGATGATATTTTAGTGATACAAATGGCGGAGCACGCTACTTGTGCCGCTGTATTCACTCAAAATGCGTTTTGCGCCGCACCGGTGCATGTTGCAAAAGCCCATCTGGCCCACGAGCCGCGCTGGCTACTGGTTAATTCGGGCAATGCCAACGCCGGAACCGGTGAACAGGGCATGCAGGATGCACTGCTATCTTGCGCCGGACTGGCACAAGTTGCAGACGGCACTACAGATCAAGTATTGCCCTTTTCCACCGGCGTGATCGGACAGCTGTTGCCCGTTGCTAAGCTGACAGCAGCGTTGCCGCTGGCCATAAAAAATCTGGTGCCGGATAACTGGGATAAAGCCGCCCGCGCGATTATGACTACGGACACATTCCCCAAAGGCGTTTCTAAAACCATCACCATTGCCGGGCAAGCCATCACCATTAACGGCATATCCAAAGGCGCGGGCATGATACAGCCAAATATGGCGACCATGCTGGGTTTTATCGCCACAGATGCCAAAATTAACCGGACATTGTTGCAACACTGTTTGGCCTTAGCGGTTGAACAATCATTCAATCGGATTACGGTGGATGGAGACACCTCGACCAATGACGCTTGCGTAGTCATGGCGAGCGGCTGCTCAGCCGCGCCGGAAATTACCGCAGGCAGCGGGCATTATGCCATTTTTGCCGACGCTCTAATGAGCGTTTGCAAGCAATTGGCGGAAGCCATCGTCCGAGACGGCGAAGGCGCCACCAAGTTAATGCGCATCGTGGTCAAAGAAGCCTTAGATAATGAAGAAGCCGTGCGCGTCGGCAAAACCATCGCCCATTCGCCGTTGGTAAAGACCGCCTTTTTTGCCAGCGACCCAAATTGGGGACGAATTCTTGCCGCCGTCGGTCGCTCAGGTATAGAAAACATGGTACTGGAAAACGTGCAATTGTTTTTAGACGATGTTTGCATCGTCAGAAACGGCGGTCGCGCCGATGATTACACCGAAGAAGCCGGACAACAAGTGATGGACAAGGAAGAAATCACCGTGACCGTTAAACTGGGGCGCGGCACTGCGGCTCAGGAAGTTTTAACCTGCGACCTTTCTTATGATTATGTGAAAATTAATGCAGAATACAGGACTTGAGATCGGCTACTGTAGGAGCAATCCCTTGTAGTGTCCTGCCCTATGCTTTTAACCCTACCATGAAAACACTCCAAGTCGCCGTCGGCGTCATAAAAAACGCTGATGGTCGCATTTTGATTTCCCTGCGAGATAAGTCCTTGCATCAGGGCGGCTTATGGGAATTCCCCGGCGGCAAGATTGAATCCGGCGAAACGCCCGAACAGGCCTTGGCGCGGGAACTCAACGAAGAGCTAGCTATTACGGTCATAGCATCAACGCCGCTAATTAACATTAAGCATCAATACCCTGATTTAGCCGTGCAGCTGCATGTCTATATAGTCGAACAGTTTTCAGGCGACGCTAAAAGTTGCGAGGGCCAAGCCATCAAATGGGTAGCCGCGACCGAATTGGCAAACCATGAATTCCCCGCCGCCAACCGGCCCATCATCACCGCAGCCCTATTGCCACCTTATTATGCGATTTTGGACGATGCCGATGAAGCGCTGTTGTTGATTAGCCTGCAAAAGCTATTGAGCCGTGGCGTTAAACTGATCCAGCTACGCTTAAAAAAGCTGCCATCCGAGACGATAGCAAAGTTTATTGAAAAGGCTTACCCCTTATGCAAGCAACAAGGCACTTGGGTTTTAATAAATTCCGCCGTTAAAAATGCACAAGATTTCACTGTTGACGGCATCCATTTAACCAGCAGGGATTTAATGTCCGCAATCCGCCGACCTGCTTTGCCATGCGGTACACACTGGATAGCCGCCTCATGCCATAACCGTCAGGAATTACTTCACGCGCAAAGCATCGGTGTGGACTTTGTCGTTTTAGCGCCCGTGTTAATCACTAAAACACATCCTGAAACAAAGCCGTTAGGATGGAGCCAATTCGCCGAACTGGCAGCTCAAGTCAATCTGCCTGTTTATGCGTTGGGCGGTCTTGCCAAGTCCGACTTGGATAAGGCACGGCAATCCGGGGGGCAAGGAATTGCCGCAATCAGGGCTTTTTTAGAGTAATGAAAAATAAGGCATATTAGAGATTAATAAAACGTGCTCAACTCACCCCGCTGTTTTTGTATTGATTAAACCGAATATTTTAACTGACACTAAGGAGCTCCAAAGATGGATGCCATAAAAACCCCTTTATCCAATAAGGCGCTGGAAAAGCTGATCTCGCGCAAATTGTTGGACTTATTCATTCGAGTCGGATTAATCGGCTTTCTGGTGGTGTATTGCTATCAAATTTTCAAACCCTTTATTGGCTTGATGTTGTGGTCGGTCATTTTGGCTGTGGCTTTGTATCCGCTGCATGCCTTTATTGCACGTAAAATGGGCGGCAGGCAAGGCATTGCCGCAACAGCGTTGGTGTTGGCTATTATGTTGAGCGTGTTGACACCAACCACTCTATTAGCCATTTCATTCGCGGATTCAACGACTGAATTTGTGAAACATGTCCAGAATGGTTCTATCCAACTGCCAGCGCCCGCCGCCTCTGTAGCCGGATGGCCGATAGTGGGCGACAGATTGTACGCTTTATGGCTGTCTGCGCATAACGATATTGGCAGTGTGCTGGTAAAATTCGAACCTAGGGTTGCCGCCGTCACGAAAGAGATGCTGGGCTATGCGGCCAGTGTAGGCACAGCCATTTTGATGTTTTTGGTTTCGTTATCGCTTTCCGGGGTGTTCATGGCTTATGCCTCGTCGGGCCATGCGGCGGCAACAGCAATTGCCAAGCGGATGGCGGGGCCTGAGAAAGGCGAAACCCTGATCATATTATCGACGGCAACCATTCATGCCGTAGCCCAAGGCGTGATAGGTGTTGCGTGTATTCAAGCCCTGTTGTTAGGAGCGGGATTTATTTTAGTCGGTATTCCTGCCGCAGGCGTTTTGGCGTTGTTGGCGCTGTTATTGTGTATCATGCAAGTCCCTGGCAGCTTGATAGCAATTCCAACTATCATTTATGTTTTTTCGACCAATGACTCCACGACGGTGGCGGTGATATTCGCCGTGTATACCTTAGCCGCCGGTATGATTGATAATGTCCTCAAGCCTTTGATGCTGGGTCGCGGCGTCGATGCCCCGATGCCGGTGATTTTATTGGGCGCACTGGGCGGCATGGCAAGCAGCGGTCTTATCGGCCTGTTTTTAGGTTCGGTGCTGTTGGCCTTGGGTTACCAGCTTTTTATGGCCTGGGTGCATGGCGATTATGAACTAGATAATGTCGTGGACATCGACGAGCAAGCTACGGATGCAAAATCCTTATAGTAAATAATATAGACCTGTTATTACCAACTATGAAAAAAATCAGACTATCTTTTATCCATTTATTGTTCTCGCTCTTGGTGCTGATGGGTGCAATCCAGGCAATGCCTGCTTACGCGCAAGCCGCCCAGGCTGCCGATTTGACCCTAAGTGCGGCAAAGTCTAAGGACGACTCGACTGATGCTTTGCCGGTAGAGTTCATGAACCGCCATCTCTTTACCATACGCTCGAAACTTGAGGGTTACACTCAAGAAGAGCGGGAAATGACCATCAGGAGCCGTATCAAGACGGTTATGGAAAAAGGCGGCGATGATCGCATATCGATACGTCCCACGCCGGAAGGCGGACGTTTTGTCGTGCTGGATGGCTTGGCGGTATTCCAGATTAGACCCAATGACCTGGATACGCTTACCGGCGAATCCATAGACGATGCCGCTAAAAACGCCGCAGAGAACCTGAAGATTGCCGTGCGTGAGGCAAGGGAACAGAACAATCCCCATGTTATGCTCAAAGGCATCGGATTTACCGTACTCGCAAGCGTGTTTTTCTATCTGGCTTGCCGCCTTATCTATTGGGCGGAAAGACGGCTAAACAATCGTTTGCTTAGCTGGATGGCCGTCTACGAAGCCAAGCTGGCAGTAGCTATTCGCCCCCAACAGGTCATTAATGTCTTAATTTTTATGGTTCGTCTTGCCAAATGGGCGCTACTAATAATAGCTGGCTACAAGTGGGTGACGTTTAGCTTACGCCAGTTTCCCTATAGTCGACCCTGGGGCGAACAGCTGGACAATTACCTGATTGATATTATTGAGGGAATCCTGTTGGCTATCGTAGACGCCCTGCCCGGTCTTCTGGTCGTTTTCCTGATTGTGTTGCTGACCCGCTTCACGTCGGGGCTGTTAAAAGCATTCTTTGTCAGGATCGAGTCGGGGGAGGCCTATGTCCCCTGGATGGCCGCAGATACGGCTAAATCAACTCGTAAACTGACTCAGACCTTACTTTGGCTGTTTGCTTTCGCTATGGCCTACCCCTATTTTCCGGGCAGTAACACCGAGGCATTCAGAGGTTTGAGCGTGTTGGTCGGCATCATGCTTTCAATCGGCGGTTCAGGTGTTGTAGGACAGGCGGCCAGCGGCTTGATTATGGTTTATTCCCACGTTTTGCGCGAAGGCGAATATGTGAAAATAGGCGAGGTTGAGGGCGTGGTTACCCTGGTGGGTATTTTTTCCACCAAGATCAGAACAGCCAATGGTGAAGAGGTCAATATGCCAAATTCCCTGATCGGCAGTTCCACAACGGTAAACTCATCCCGGCTAACCGAAAGCAAGGGCTTGGTCGTACACACGACCGTAACCATCGGTTACAACACGCCCTGGCGACAAATTCATGCCATGCTGCTGCAAGCCGCCGAGCGCACATCGGGGTTGCACTCTGAACCAAAGCCTTTTATATCCCAGACCGCGCTTTCTGATTTTTATGTGGAGTATCGGCTGTGCGTACAGGTTGATCGACCCGAAATCCGCCGCATCACGCTGACGGCATTACATGCCAATATACAGGACGTGTTTAACGAGTTCGGCGTACAAATTATGTCGCCGCATTACGTCAATGATCCGATGGAAAAAGTCTGGGTGCCGAAGGAGCAATGGTTTGAAGCGCCTGCAAAAGAAGGCGTGGATGGCAAATCGGTTTAGGGCACAGAATCATCGGCGGCAACTGGCGCAGCCTCTGTGTTAAACTCGCCGCATGAAAATTAATTCCTTGACTCAAGCCGGGCACTTGGAGTAAAAGACAGTCTCACCGATGCGTTAGGTTTTGGCTGTTCCAATCAATCGGAATACGCAAAAACACGCGCTTAAAACCAATTAACACTGAATTAACGCCATAAGAAAATGAATCGACTCATTATGCGAATTGGGCTTTTACCGGCAATTGCATTGATGTTGAATGCCTGTAACAGCACTACGCCTACGGTCAATCGCGCCCCAATCATAACCGACCAAACCCTGCCGCAGACAGCTCTGCCCACCTATAAACTGGTGACGCGCTCCGGCGCATTTCTAAAACCGGGCGAATTGGAACCGGCGGTAGAATTTTGGCGTAAAACGTATGTCGTGTGGCGGCGCTCGCAAGTCGCATTTCACGACGACCGCTATATGGATGTGATATACGAAGTGCTGGAGTTACCCGGCGATGTCGGCGAAAGCCTGACCAGCGGACAAAAGGAAATGGTCAGCCAACGCCGCGTTTTTTGGAAAGCCCAATTATCCGTTCTGGAGAGCAAATTACGCTATAACGCCCCGCTGAACGCTAACGACAAACAAATCATCGCTAAACTGCAAAGTGGCGGCAGGCAACTTAACAACGTCATTATCGGTGCCTCCGAGCGTGTGCGCTCGCAACGCGGCACCCGCGAACGCTTCATACGCGGACTCGAAATCAGTCGCCGCTACGACAGGCAATTTAGAAAAATATTCCACGATGCCGGTTTGCCGGAAGATTTAGCCTACCTGCCGCATGTCGAATCCTCGTTTCAATTGGGGGCCAAATCCTCCGCCGGTGCCATGGGCATGTGGCAATTCACCAAAGGCGCAGCAAAAACTTTCATGCCCGGCGGGAGAGTGGATCTATGCCTCGATCCTTTTGCTTCCACCGTTGGTGCTGCCCGCTATCTGAGTTACGCCTACGGCAAACTGGGTGACTGGCCAGCGGCGATTACCTCCTACAACCACGGNNATCGGCGGCATGAAACGGGCGCAAAATCAAGTCGGCCGCGATTTTGTCCGTATCGTATATAACTATGACGGCCCTGCATTCGGTTTTGCCTCCCGTAATTATTACGCTCAATTTCTGGCGGCACGCGAAATTGCCAGCGATCCGATGCAGTATCTCAAGTAAGAAATGCAAGCGATACTCTGAAAGTTGCCTGCGGCTTTGCGTCAAATAAAAAAGGCCGGATCATGCCATTATTGCGTTTCAAGTTGACTGGCTACTAGCCTAATTCGGTGGATTGTAAGCAAACACCACCACGCCATTCGCCGGTATGACAATGTTGCATGAGGTTTGAAAACCATGCATGCCCGAACCGTTTACGACTATGGCTCCGCCGTTTCCTGCGACGATACGGTTTACCCAGTTGTCATAGACGTCGCTGTTAAACACCTCCAGCCAGACACCCGGACGCGGGAAGCCGATGCCGTAGCCGTAATAGGTGGCGTCGTTCAAACTGACCACGACCACTACATCATCGCCATAGCCTTCTATCCAGCGATGAAAAGCCAGCACCCGGTTTTGATCATGGCAATGAAACGGGTTTACCGAGTCGTTGCGCAAGGCGGGCAGCCTCCAGCGTAATCTAATCGCATCCTGGGTAAAGCGCAGGTGATCGGTCATGGTCTTATCGCCGATATCCAAGCCCTGCCAGTAAAGGAGATTAATCGAATTTTGCGGGTTTTCGCTCCATTGCTTGTCTTCTAAAAACTCTTGCCCCATAAACAGCTGCGGAATCCCCGGCGCAGTTAACAGTAAGCCGGTGGCAACCCGCGAACGGCTGCGGGCGTACCAGGAACGTTGATTACTGGCGTCTGCCAGTACCGGTATGCGGCTATCTGTCCCGACTTTCACTATGTCGTGGTTTTCGACACAGGTAACGGCTTGCCAGGCATGGCCGAAATTCGGCGGAAACAATTGTTGAGCAATCGCCGTCATGCTCACGCCTGCCGAAGCGCCGTAGGAGGCTTGTTTAATGGCAGATCGCACCGCAATCCGCAGGCCGTCATGTTGGGTGACATCGAAACCGGCGCCGCCCTGATTGCTAGGGCGAACCACATCGGGGTTGACCGACCAGTACTCAGCATTCTGAATGCAACGCGGCCTTAAGAAGCGTAATGTCGACGTCAAATCCTGACAAAACGACCAGCCGGTTCCGCTATTCAGGTTGCATAGCGCACTGATTTCATCGTAACGGAAACCGTCAATATGAAATTCGTCGAGTAAAAACACTGCGTTGTTGATGAGGAATTGCCGAACGTCACTATTCCATAGCGCAAAGGAAAGACCGCCCGCCAAACCTTGATCGGTGAAGTATAAGCTGTTGTTGTTATCGCCGGTTTGCTCACGATCCCAAAAGTATATCGAGCTATCGTCGCCGTCAAAACCGCCGGCATGATTGTAGACGACATCGAAGACCACGGCGATGCCGTACAGGTGACAAATATCGACCATTGCTTTGAGCTGATTTGGCGCGCTGCTTAGTTGGGCTGTGGTAAGCGGCGCTNNCCGTTGTAACCCATGCTGGGATCTGTTTCGCACTCGTCGATGGGCAAGGGCTGGAGAACGTTGATGCCCAGGGCAACCAGATAGGGGATTTTTGCAAGCACATCCAGAAAGGTGCAGGGTTGGCCGGTGTAGACTGCTGTGTAAACGCCGATATGCAACTGATAGACGATCATGTTGGAATAATCCGGCGTCTGAAAGGCCGCATCGTGCCAAGGATAAGAGGCGCTATCGCGAATCAAACAATTGCAGTCCGGATATGGCGGAGCTGTGGATAATTCCCGTGCGTAGGGGTCGCGTTTGTAGCCGCTGCTGCCCAGCCCCGTTACATAGAACTTGTAAACGTCGCCATCCGTCGCACCGGCCACAAAGCCTGACCAGAAACCGTTGGCATCGCGAGCCATCAAATTGGTATCCGTTTGATTCCATTGAGGTTGCCCTGAGAACACGCCGTTTAAATAAACCGACTCCGCATGCGGCGCCCAAACCCGAAAAGTTGCACCGTCTGCGGCGAGTGTAGCGCCCATCGGTGTTGTATCGCTTATATTCTCTTGTGAAATCATATAGACACTCTCCAGTAAATGACGATTAAGCAACTGTATTAGCGGTCTGCAAACATCTAGCAGGTAGTCATATTCACGCTTTAAATTCTATAAGATAATACATAGTTAGATTCTATGCATAGTGGCCGAGAGTTGCCCATCAAACTGCATCAAGATCAACGTCAGCTATTGAGAATGCATTCGGTTTTAGTTGACCACTTCATAGTTAATATTGCTTTTTATTCGACGTCGATAACGGCGAAAAGCACGTATTGCGAGAGGATAAAGACGATCAAACCTGATTGGGTCTCTTATGGCTGACAGGTTTTGTTCGGTATCTAAAATAAGAAAAAGACTCCTAGCTTGATTTTTCAATATTTCATTATTCATTTCTGATTACTTTTAATTTACAACTTGTTAAGTTGTTTGGGTTAGGCACCCCAAGACGACACACTTTTCTTCAGAGGGACGTGAGCAATATTACGGTCTGAATTGTAGTAATTCATTGTAGTATGCTAATAAGTATGAATTTTTTCATATTTTATTCAGTATTCCTATACGTATAAATACCTATACGGTCAAAGAGCGAGGAAATTTTGCCAGTTTTGGCAGAAAAGAGCGTCCAATTTTTTCCAGTGATAATCGCTATTTTATTGATTTTATAACATCTGTCTCCTAAATTGACTGGCAAAACTGACGCTAAATGAGGAAAAAATTCAACTCCATTTTACAGTCCCCTAGGATTTTCCCTACAATGCACATCCAATATAATTAATTTTTAGGAAGTTTTATGTACGTTCTCGGCGTAGATATAGGTGGTTCAGGTATTAAAGCCGCCATTGTTGACACTATAACAGGCGAGCTCATCACCGAGCGTCACCGCATTGAGACGCCACAACCCGCAACGCCAGAAGCTATTGCAGCAGCCCTCTCACAAATTGTCATTCATTTTAATTGGAGTGGACCAATCGGCTGTGGTTTCCCAGCGGCTATTCAACACGGTGTGGCTCGAACTGCGGCTAATATATCGCAAGCGTTTATGGGTATCAATATCGATAAGTTGTTTTCTGAAGCTACAAAATGTCCCTGTTATAACCTAAATGATGCAGATGCAGCAGGTATGGCAGAAATTCATTTCGGCGAGGGTGCAGGTCAATCGGGCGTTGTGCTGCTTATAACAATTGGCACAGGACTGGGTACGGTGTTTTTCACGGATGGAAAGTTACTGCCCAACACTGAATTAGGCCACTTGTATTTGCATAATGGGAAGAAGGCAGAGCATTATGCATCGGATGCGGTTCGAAAAACTGAAGACCTGAGTTGGAAACGCTGGGGCATTCGTTTCAACAGGTACCTTATCATGATGGAAGAACTGTTTTGGCCTGATCTGATCATTCTTGGCGGAGGTGCTAGTAAAAAATTCGACAAGTTTAAAGGACAACTTACGGTAGAGGCACCGGTAAAACCAGCCGCCTTTTTAAATCAAGCGGGCATTGTCGGCGCTGCATTGTATGCACAATCAAAAATTACCTGACCAAATGTAAACTGTAACAGCCTGCCAATAAAACAATCCATCGTCGGTCGGAACTTGGCCGTTACTCGACGCTCACCAACGACCATTTCTTGATGAAAACAAAAAATCGTTATTCCGCACCTTACCTCAAAAATATCAACACACTTAGAGAGAGGCTTGGGATCAACTGGCCTTTTTGTCTATGATGATGAGGACTATTGCAGTAGATTCAGGGATTTCCTTAGACATTTGTGCGGAAATGTTGGGTTAACGACAAAGCGTTAACCCAACATTGCATCTACTTATCTATTTTAAGCGCCAAAAAGGCCGGACTATCGCGACGTTGAACTAAAACAGCGATCGACTTACCGACGGGCAGGATTTTGACTATTTTTTCAAACTCGGCAACATCATGAATAACCTCGTTATTGATACGCAAAATAACATCGCCCGGCTGGATGCCCGCATTCTTGGCTGCGCCTTTATCAACGTTTTGAACCAGCACGCCGTCTTTAACAACCTGCGTCAAATCCCTTTCTTCAGCCGTTAAATCGGTAACGTTAACCCCCACTCTATTGGTAGGCTTGGCCTTCTCGGTTTTGGCGGCGGCTATTTTGTCTACCTGTTCCGGCAACAAGCCTATGCTGAAGTTGATGGTTTTTTCTTCGCCTTGCCTGATAATTTTTAGCGTTGCGTTATTGTTGATGGGCGTCATGCCGACCATAGGCGGCAAATCGCCTGATTTTTCAATCGATAGGCCATTAAACTCGGTAATAATATCGCCAATCTGCAACTGCGCTTTTTCTGCCGGACTGCCGGGTATCACTTTGGAAACTAATGCGCCCTGCGGTTTTTTCATGCCGAATGATTCAGCCAAGTCCCGGGTCACATCCTGAATCTGTACGCCCAACCAGCCATGCGCCGCTTTGCCGCTAGTTTTAATTTGCTCGACCACATTCATCACTACATCCATGGGAATAGAGAATGAAAGTCCCATAAATCCACCGGTACGGCTGTAAATCTGGGAATTGATGCCCACCACCTTGCCATCCATATTGAACAGCGGCCCGCCTGAATTGCCGGGATTAATCGCCACATCCGTTTGTATAAACGGCACATAATTACCGCCGGGCAAGCTGCGCCCTTTAGCACTGACGATACCTGCCGTCACCGATTGCTCAAAGCCGAACGGCGAACCGATAGCCAAAACCCATTCGCCTACCTGTAGCTTATTGGGATCACCTATCGTCACTACCGGCAAATCAGCTGCTTCGACTTTTAATACGGCAACATCGGTGCGGGCATCGGAACCGATGAGTTTAGCGGTCAATTCGCGTCTGTCCGAGAACTTAACGATGATTTCATCGGCGTCTTTGACGACGTGATGGTTAGTTAGCAGATAACCATCCTTGGAAATAACAAAGCCCGAACCTAATGACTGGGTGTCTCCGCCGCCGCCATTGCCGCCGCCGTCAGGATTATTAAAGAAATGTTTAAATAACTCCTCCATTTCCGGCGGCATGCCTTCCGGCATGGGGATTTCTTTTTGAGCGCCGTCAGCCACTTCGGGCTTGGCTTTTTGGGTGGTGCTGATATTGACCACCGCCACGCCATTAACCTTTACCATCTCGGTAAAGTCCGGTAATTGCGCGAATACCTGTTGATTAAACAGAAAAACTAGAAAAACACACCAACCAAGCTTTTTGAGCATAACAACTCCATTCCCTAACATTGATAAAATAGTTACAAACGTACAACAATCAATCTTGCTGCTAATACAGGCCACACAATAAATTAAACGACTCAGCCGCTAACATAAATGCCACAGAGTCACAGAGTCACAGAGT